>CAYJGE010000036.1:0-21641 GCA_964369835.1 uncultured Mailhella sp. | reverse complement strand
AGTCACTCCCTTTGCTGGGGGTTTGGGGGCAAAGCCCCCAAATTGGAATGGCGTGGGAGGGGAAATAGCATTATGTTGTTCCCCCCCCAAGAAAATAAGTGTTTCCCTACATATTTACAGGTAGGTTTAACACAGTCGTGGTTTCAGTCATAATATTGGGTTGATTTAGGGCAATGCTGAGTAAATAGCTTGTATATAAGATATAGGCCATTAAAAGGACAAAACCTTCATAGCGTGACAATTTACCTTGTTTTTGTTTACCAACCTTAATACAAAAGATATAGAGTAGTCCTGTAAAGGCTAGGCTTATAAAAATATCTCTGTTTAAAACATCGGCTTCAACTGTCATTGGGCTGACAATGCCTGCAATTCCGACACAAAACAAGGTGTTGAAAAGGTTTGAGCCAACAATATTACCTATAACCATAGAATGTTCATTTCTCTTGGTGGCGGCAATGGAGGCGGCAAGCTCTGGTAAACTTGTTCCTACTGCAACAATTGTCAAACCAATAATGATTTCACTGACTCCAAAGGCTGTGGCAATTTCAATGGCTGCCCAAACCAATAGTCTTGAACTGGAAATAAGAAGTATAAGTCCGACAATTAGCCAAAAAGCAGCCATTTTCATTTCAAGCACTTCTTCTTCAGGCTCTTCCTTTTGAATTAATTCAGAGTCAGGAGGGAGTAAGGGTTGAACATCTGTGAGCATTTTCTTTTCACGCATACTGTCTTTTATGGATAAAAACATAATTATACCAAAGATAAACAGTAAGATAAAGGCATCAAAGCGTGATATATGTAAATCCCAAACAAGGGCAACCGCAATGGCAGAAATACCAAGCAACATTGGTATTTCACGGTGAACCACTTTATCTTCTATTAAAATGGGTTTTAATAGAACAGTAAGCCCCAGAATAAGACCTATATTTGCAATATTTGACCCAAAAACATTACCGAGAGCAATGCCGGGGCTTCCTTGAAAGGCAGCCAATGCCGAAACTGTCATTTCAGGGGCAGAAGTACCAAATCCAACTATGACCATGCCCACCAAAAGGCGTGACATGCCAAGTCTTGTGGCGATTGAGGCGGCACCCAAGACAAATTTGTCTGCACTCCAAACCAAAACAACCAGTCCGACAATCAATGCACCAAAATTAGTTAACATTAATTTATCCTTATGAAATTAAATCACTTAAAGGAAACGCTGATTAAATCAAATTAAATCAAAAATTTTTAAATTTAAAAAACTGTTGAAAGCGTTTCCATACAAAATAGACATGAAATGGCTATTTTGTACGCCGAAATGAAAGCAAAAACCACGTTTTTTGCGTCCCACATTTTATGTGGGCGAATAAAGACAGTGTGCCTTTCTGAATAGTTTCCGTTTAGAAAATTATTCAGTGCTTCTTAAAAACTAAAACATTCCCGGTAAGTGAATACCGCCTGTCAAGTGTGACATTTCTCTTTCCATGTCGGCCTTGGCAATGCGATTGGCTTCATTGACGGCACTGACAATTAAATCTTGTAACATTTCAATATCTGAAGTAACTTGTGGATCAATTTCAATGGATTGCATTTCTTGATGTCCGTTTACCTTTACTTTAACCATTCCGCCGCCTGTGCTTGCTTCCACAATTCTATCACCCATTTCTTTTTGGATTTTTGCCATCTTGTTTTGCATTACCTGTGCTTGACGCACTAAATCATTCATGTTTTTCAAAATAAACTCCTTTAATTATTTTTTTAAATCACTGCACCGAATTAAGATTGCATTAAATTCTCTTTGCAATAATTTAATTTGTTCATGTTCGTGCAATTCATTCATCATTTGAGTTAGTGAACGCCTTTTTTGCTCGTCAAGGGCATAGAAAACGTCCAAGTCCTCTTGTAGAAATTCAAGCAATAATATTTCAATCTTTTTTTGTACAACTTTAATTTGAGTTAGGGCAGTTTCAGATGTTATTTTAATTATGCATTGTGATTGATTATATTTTGCTGAACAAAAATTTAAATATGGAATGTATTCAATGGGAAAATCTTTTTCTTGGCAAAACTCCAAGAATTTATCCCAGCTGACACTTTCATAACTTTTTTCTTGTTCTGTTTGTAAAAATAAATCTTGTTCATGAAAAGATGTTTGATTAATATTTGACTGACTTATTTCATTAAATTCATTATAACCATTTGAATGAGAATATTGGTCTTCAAACTCAAGCAATGAAACATCTTGTTCGTATCTGTCAGTAAAGTCTTTATCGGAATTTTTATTTATTTTATGGTCGTCTGTTTGAAGTTTTGACTTCTCAATTTCATTTTTTAACAAATCCAAGGGCGAGATTTTTACAGAAGTTAAATTATTGTTTACTTCTTTGGTATTATATGTTTTTTCTGTTCCACTAAATACAGGTGTAAAAAAATCATCTTGTAAGTCAGGATTTATATTGGAATTTTTTTCTTGAAGATTATTTTGAAAATCTTCTTTTGGCAAAAAATTTGTCATTTCTGAAAAATTTTCCAATTGTTCAAAACCAAATTGCTCTGACAAATTATTTTTTGGCTCAAACTGTTTTTCTTCTGTTTGTTTAAAACTAATTTGTTTTGAATGGCTTTGATTCGATTTAAATTGTTCAAAATTACTTTCCCCTTGGCAATTTTCATTGCAAGGGGTTACAAACTCCCCCCGAATACCCTCACTTTGGGCGTCTTTATTTGCTTTTGCCATATTTAAATCGTTTAACGGTAGTAATTGTGGCAATAAAGCAAGGTTTAACATCAAAAGTTCAAGGGCAGAGGCAGGTTCAAGACTTTGTAAAATACGCCTTTGATTGTCCAAAGTCATTTGCCAAGCTGCATGAATAAAAGTGATACTAAATGATTTTGCATAGGCTTCAAGTCTAACAATTTCCTTTTCAGGTAATTCATCCAAAGCATTTTTTCCAGCTTGTTTTAACACAAAGAGGTTACGCCAAAGGGTGGAAAATTCCTTTAAAAAGAAGCTGATGTCAATGCCATCGACAAACATATTTTTCAGTAAAATTGTGAGGGTTTGAATATCTTGATTGGCAATGGAATTCAGTAGTTTATCCATTAATTCAAGCCCCACCAGCCCAAGCACGGCCTTAACCTTACTTTCTGCCAAAATTTCATTTTCATCAAGCATAAATGCAAGGCATTGACCAAGAAGTGACATGGAATCACGCACACTGCCACTTGCTCTTCTGGAAATAAGGGCAAGGGCTTCTTCTTCAAAATTGATTTTTTCCAAAGTCAGAACTTTGGACAAATGCTGTTCAAGGGCAGACTCTGAAACCTGTTTAAAAACAAATTGCTGACATCTGCTCAATATGGTTATGGGAAATTTATGTTGTTCTGTGGTTGCCAGTACAAAAACCACGTTTTTTGGTGGTTCTTCCAAGGTTTTTAAAAGTGCGTTAAAAGCTTCTTTTGTCAACATGTGGGCTTCATCAATGATAATGACCTTGTATCGCCCATTTAAAGGAGAATACCCGACGGTTTCTCTAAGTTTTCTGATGTCGTCAATACCTCGGTTGGAAGCTCCGTCAATTTCCACTACATCCACAAAGGATCCTTGGGTTATTTGCTTACAATTGGAACAAACATTGCAAGGCTCTGCTGTCGGTGATTTTTCACAATTCAAGGCCTTGGCAAAAACTCTTGCCAAGGTTGTTTTTCCAACTCCCCTAGTTCCGCAAAGTAAATAAGCAGGAGCTATTTTATTTTGCAGACAAGCCCTTGAGAGTATGGACTTTATTGTATCTTGCCCCACAACATCGGCGAAGTTTTGGGGTCTGTATTTGCTTGCCAAAGAAACATTAGCCATATAATTCTCGCATTAATAATTTAAGGAGGCACTGATTTAATCAGTGCTTCCTTAAATGGAGCATTGACTAAAGTCAATGCGAACAAAAATCAAAAGTAGGTGCAATTCACTTGCACCGTTAAGTTTTTGATTTTTGTGCCTTTTCGCAAGGCAGCTTCGCTGCCGTAAGCGACGCAAACACTGCAAAGCAGGGTTTGTTGTTTTATTGTTTAGGGAAACGCGATTTAATCAGCGTTTCCCTAAAATATTTTGAGGGAAAAAATTTTCCCCCAAAATCAGACTAAATGATAAAATTGTATGATTAAATATTATAATATGTCAGCCAATGTTTATAGTTTGGATTATTGCCTTGAACTATTTCAAAAAAGGCCTTTTGAATTTCTTTTGTAATTTTTCCGGCCTTTCCTTCTCCGATAACTCTATTATCATATTCACGAATCGGAGTGATTTCTGCTGCTGTTCCTGTTACAAAAACCTCATCGGCGCAATAAACTTCATCTCTGGTGAATTGGGTTTCCACAACATCATAACCCAAATCCTTGGCAACAGTCATAACGGAATTACGGGTAATTCCTTCTAAGATTGAAGTCAAAGGTGTTGTTTTGATTACATTATCTCTGATAATAAAGATATTTGCACCTGTTGCTTCAGAAACATAACCTGCTGTATCCAGCATGATGGCTTCATCATAACCATCTTTGATTGCTTCTTGTTTTGCCAAAACAGAATTGACATAATTGCCTGTGGCCTTTGCTTTACCCATGTGAGTATTGGGGTGTAAACGGCTAAAACTACTTGTTTTTACCCTTACTCCCTTTTCAAGGGCTTCAGGGCCCAAATAGGTTCCCCAAGACCAAGCGGCAATAATGGTATTAATGGGATTGTCTGCAGGTAAAATTCCAAGATTACCATAGCCCACAAAGGAAAGGGGGCGAATATAGGCATCTTTCATTTTGTTGGCAACCAAGAGGTCAAGGCATGCTTTATTTAGTTCTTCAACAGTATAAGGGCAAAGTAAGTCAATTATTTTACCTGAGTTTAATAAACGTTGACTATGTTCTGTCAATCTGAAGATTGCGGATCTTCCGTCTGCACAGTGATAGGCTCTTATGCCTTCAAAATATGCTGTCCCATAATGTAAACCATGTGTTAAAACATGAATTTGTGCTTCTGCCCAAGGTACTAATTTCCCATCAACCCAAATATATGCAGACGGTTCCATCTTAGCCATATTAAAACTCCTTAATTATATTAATATAAATCAAATAAATTTGAATTAAATTTTTGAACAAAAATCAAAAATATGCAAGATTATGTTTTTGTCGTTAAATCTTTGCCTTAAAATCTTCTAAAATAAGTAGGGTCAATTCATTGCTTGTGCCAACTCTGACAGGGGCATAGCCCCATATTCCGGTGCCGGGATTCACATATAAAGTCATGTTATCCAAATAGTAAAAACCAAGCCTAAAGCCACCATTTAAAAAATTTACCAGTGGAAATAAAAAGAAATATTGTCCGCCGTGGGTATGTCCCGAAAGCTGAACATTGACTTTACGATTGGCATTTTTTTGAGCATTTTTTGGCTGATGTTCCATTAATATGACAAAATCGTCATCTTGAACATTTTTCATGGCTTCACTCATATCAGGTCTCAGCATGCCTTTAAACTTTCTCCCTTCTTTATCGGCAACACCCGAAACAACAAAGGGATAGTTATTATGTTCAAACCTTAGATTTTCATTGACCAAAACTTTTAAGCCCCAAGAACGCCATTTTTCAATCCAAGCATGGGCACCACAATAAAATTCATGATTACCGAGGCAAATACAAACATCATATTTAGCTTGAAGATTTTTAATCGCTTCAATGTCTTTTTCGATTTTTTCAGGGCTGCCGTCAACCAAATCGCCTGTGATTAAAATTAAATCAGGTTTACAAGCATTGGTTTTATCAATTAATTTATTTAACCAATTGCCATGAAAAGTAGAGCCTATGTGTAAATCACTTAAATGAGCAATTTTTAATCCAATCAATTCCTTTGGCAGATTTTTAACATATAAATTACGTTCAGTGGTGGTGGGGAATTTTAATGCATGTCTACAGCCATAGATACTTATAATCAATGTCGAAATTAGCATTGAAACAGTTAAAATTTTGCTTGAAAGCAAGGGGATAAATAAATTAAAATCAATTCCAAAAATCAGAAAGATTAAAGCCAAAATAATTAAAGCCAAATCATACATCATCAAAAAACTGGCAAGTGTCATAAAAAAAGCAGAAAGTCTACCCGTTACCTTTAGGGCAAAATAGGACATGTGCGGGGTGAAACTAACTATATATCTCATTCCTGTCATGCATTGGGATAGGAGCAAAAAAATAAATAGGGCTATAATTTTAAAAAATATAGGAATATTTAGGAAGAAGATAAGATGAAAGAAAGCATAAAGTCCAAGAAAAAACATGGTTATGGCACATGTAATGTGGAATAAACGCGATCTTGTGGTTTTATTATTCATTTTTATTGGGCACACACATAGGCTTCAAGGTTTTCGGAAGAACAATTTCTGCTAACCCAAAAGGCGGCTGCCCAAATCATTAAAGCTGTGGCTTGGGTGTCGTCCAATTGTTTTAATTTACTTTCAAGACTGGTTCTGCTTGCCCCATGTTTTTTGTGTAAGCCATTTGTATCACAAACGTCTGTTACTCTTACCAATAAATATGAAAGTCTGGTGTGGTCGGGCATAAGCTTTGTATCTTTATGGGATTCAACTATTGTTTTAAGTTCAGCAGGACTGAAAACTGCTCGAATTGAACTAAGTGCTCTAAAAAATGTATCTACAGCCCAAGGTAGTATAAACTCAGCTCCTGCACTCTTGGTGCGGAAGTAATCTTTAAGCCATTTTTCATGCTCGTCATTAATTCTTGCTGCAACTTGTGGCATATTTTTAGTCCTTTTTTATTTTTCAGTTAACTATAAAAATAATTTTAACATTATTTCTAAAATTAATCAAGAAAAACTCTAAGATACATTTTAGGTTTTATCAAGCTTTAATATAATGCTTTGAGCGAGTTTTTCTTATATAGTAATTTCAGATGAAATTACTATTGTCTACTGCGATAGCAGGAGACCACTGCGTAGGCATAAGTGCAATTTTATTGTACTGTTAAGTGCCGGAGCAAGTGTGCTTTTAAAAAGTTGACATTAATGATGTCAACTTAAAATACTATAATGGTAATATGTTGATATTTGACATTTTTGCAAAAAAAAATGATAATATTTATAAAGATTTAAAAATTTAAAATGCTAAGAGGAAAGTATTATGAAAAAATTGTTGAAAGTTTTTGGTTTTTGTATGGCTTTTTTATTGATTTCTCAAAATGTCTATGCTTCATCGCTTTTTGGTTTTGTGGCAAAAAATGATGCACATGGGCTCAAAAATGCAATTGAGCAAGGTGCAGATGTGAATCTTACAATAGGTGATGGGATAACGGCTCTGCATTTGGCTTGTATGAACGGACAAGAAGAAATTGCCAAAACTTTAATTGATGCAGGTGCAAATGTTGATGCTTTGGCAATAACTCAAATATCCCCTATTTATATATCTTCCATGGAAGGGCATGTGAATATAGTTAAATTTTTGATTGATGCCGGTGCAAACCTTGATGTCATGGTTGAAGAGGGTGATACTGCCCTTTATGAAGCTATCACTAACGGACATCTTGAAATTGCCAAAATGTTATTGGAAGCCGGGGCAAAGGCAGATGTGATCAATGAATTTGGTGAAACTGTTTTGCATAGGGCGGCCTATGGCGGTCATTATGAGATTGCCGAATTATTATTGAAAGCAGGGGTTGATCCCAATTTAAAGGCAGGTAATGGTGATAATAGTTTGATGGAAGCAATTTATGGCAGAAATCCGAAAATTGTAGAATTATTCATAAAGCAAGATGTAAATGTTAACACTAAGAATAATTTTGGAACAGGGCCACTTCATTTGGCTGCTTCCACAGGTAATTTGGAAAATTTAAAAATTCTGATTTTGGCAGGCGCAGATATAAATGCAAAGAATGAAAGCTTGGAAACTCCTCTTCATTTTGCAGTTGTTTCTGAAAATCTTCAAATATTTGAAACATTACTTGAAGCAGGAGCAGAAATAAATGCCAAGGATGCCAATGGGAAAACAGTTTTAAAACAGGCAGAAGAAGCTGATTTAAAAAAGGTTGTGGACTTTTTATTGAAAAAAGGAGCAGAGAAATAGTTTTTTGTTTTTTCTTTATATTCGGTTAATGCAAATAAATCAAATTGGCTGTCATTAAAATTGTCGGTTAACGAAAATAAATCAAATTGGCTGTCATTGCGAACGAGTGAAACGAGTGTGGCAATCTTGGCGTACAATCGGGGACTAAAAACTGTAGTTAAAGGGGGACAGCCTTTAACGGGGAGATTGCCACGTCCTCAGCCCCTACCATAACTATGATTTTTGAAATTAATAAATAAACATATAATTAATTCTGGGTTTTTTATATACAACACACTAAAATGTTAAAACAAAAAAAATTAAAAAATAATAATTGACAATGAATTTCAATTTTGTTATCTTTTCTTCATAAGGAGATAGTCATGAAGAAAAATAGAAAAATTAAAGAAAGCTCTGTCAATAATTCAAGACAAAACTTTTCTCACAGAAGTTTTGTTCATCAAGCCTATGTTCCTGAAAACTGTAAAGACTGTAATGATTGCTGTGAGACATGCAATTTATATAAAAAACGTATTTGCATTATAGGTGGAGTTGAAAGAATGGAAAGTTTATATCGCTCTTTTATTGAAAAGAATGGCGGCGATTTGGATTATCATTCAGGTTCAATGCAATCAGGAACAAGTAAATTGGAAAAATTTTTACAAAGGGCAGATATGATTATTTGTCCAATCGGAACCAACAGTCATACGGCCTGTATAAAAGTAAAGGATTTGGCAAAAAAATTCAATAAAGAATTTCATATGCTTCCAACAGGCAGCTTGTCTTCTATCAAAAAATTATTGCATGATTATTATGCATAAACAAATTTTATTATAAAAATAATTGTAAACTTTATTCTGTTGATATTATTTATTTAATCAAGATAAATTCTTGGCTTTGGAATTTTAATTAATTTAATACAATAAATTTATTGATTTTTGTTAATTTATTTTCTATTAATTAGACCTCGCATACTTGCGAGGTCTTGTTTTTTTGCTTTATATTTTTAAATTTTTCAAAATTAGATTTAAGAAAATGCTGACTAAAAGATTTAATCTAACTTTTGAAATAATAGGAATTATCATGATAGAAACAGCTGCAAAGCCCCATGAATGGAATTTACAATTGCCTCAAATTAACCCTGACACCATTATACTTTCAGAGACTCCTCGTCATGCTACCATTCAAGATGTAAATGAAATGTCATCATTAATTAATGAATTTGCCTCTGCCAGAATTATGCTTGCCCGAGGTCCTTTATATCTTTATCAAAGTATTCAAGACTATATAGTCATAACGGGAGATATGAACGGAAAAGATGTGGTCGTTGCCTGTGGTGGGCTACATGTGCTTTGGGAAGATTTGGCAGAAATACGATCCGTGGCTGTTCATCCTGCTTTACAAAACAGAGGGCTTGGCAAATTATTAATCAATGCATTAATTGAAAATGCAAAAAAAATAATGGTAAACAGGCTTTTTGTCTTTACTTTGGCGCCTGAATTTTTCCTATCGCTGAATTTTAAGGAAATCCCACGTGATATTATTCCCCCTGTTGTTTGGGCTGAATGTTCAAAATGCCCAAAATTCTATAAATGCGATGAAATAGGCATGATGCGCCCTGTTGAACTTTAACATTTTGAAGATATAATTATGAATAAAAAACCCTTGGTTGTAATAAAATATGGCGGACATGCCATGAGTGATAAGGAATTAAACCATATTTTTGCAGAAAACATCAAAGCAGTAAAAAGTCTTGGTTGGAATATTTTGCTGGGTCATGGTGGCGGCCCTCAAATCAGTTCCCTATTAAAAATTCATAATATAGAAAGCAAGTTTAAAAATGGGTTAAGAATAACTTCTGAAGAAGGTATGCAAATTGTTGAAATGGCACTTCTTGGGCAAGTAAACCCTTGGCTTGTCGGTCTTATTTGTGAATATGATTTAAAAGCTGTAGGTTTATCGGGCAAAGATTGCAAAACCCTTGAAGCAAGACAAAATAAAGATCAAGAGCTTGGTTTTGTTGGTGAAGTAATTAATGTAAATACCGAACTTTGTTTAGAATTATTAAATAATGATTATATTCCCATTGTTGCACCTATTGGTTATGGAAATAAAGGACAAAGTTTAAATATTAATGCCGATATTGCCACAGGGGCTTTGGCAGGCGCTTTACAGTCTGATATATTTTTATTAATTACCGATGTTCCCGGCGTACTTGATAAGAATAAAAATCGCTACAGCCACTTGACCAAATCTGATATTGATAATTTAATCAATGACGAAACAATTTATGGAGGCATGCTTCCAAAGGTTGAAAGTTGTTTAAATGCCCTTGAAAAAGGTTGCAAGTCGGCCATGATTTTTGATGGACAAAATACCAAGGATTTGGCAAATCTTCTGACTGTAATTAAAAATGGTTTGGCAAACAATGATTTTTCTGCTCTGACAAGTGGAACTGTAATCACTTCATGAAACCTTTGCACAATTCATTGTGCAGAGGTTTCATGAAGTGTTTACATTGTAAATACGACCACAAATCAAGAACAGGTAAAACCACGTTTTTGACGTTAAGTGATTGATTTGTGTGCCTTTTACCTCTGCACACAAATTCATCTAAAAATAAAAATTTCGTTCTAAAGACTGATTTTTATTAAAAATTAATAATTGTGCAGAGGTTTCAAAATAAGGATGTGGCATGAATAATTTACAAAATAATAATCCTATCTGTTTGACTAATCAACATTTTTTAAAAATATCTGATTTTAATATTGATGAGCTCTTATTTTTATTGAATCTTAGTGCAAAACTTAAAAATGATAATAAAAAAGGTATAGAATATCAATATTTAAAAGGAAAAAAAGTTGCACTTATTTTTGAAAAAGATTCAACTCGTACCCGTTGTTCCTTTGAAGTTGCTGCCTTTGAGCAAGGTGGATTTACGACTTATTTAGGTTCAACAGGTTCACAAATCGGCAAAAAAGAATCCATAGCCGATACTGCAAGAGTGCTTTCAAGAATGTATGATGGAATTGAATATAGAGGTTATGGGCAAAATATTGTGGAAGAATTGGCTTCCTATTCTTCTGTTCCGGTTTGGAATGGATTAACCAATGAAGCCCATCCTACTCAAATTCTAGCAGATTTTTTAACCATGCTCGAGCATAGCAAGAAGCCTGTTTCGCAAATCAGTTTTGCTTATTTGGGGGATTCTCGTTATAACATGGCAAATTCATTGATGATCGGTGCTTCTAAGCTTGGCATGGACATTAGAATTATTGCACCCAAAGAATATCAACCAAGTAAAGAAATTCATGATTTGGCTTTGGATTTTGCCAAAACTTCCAATGCCAAAATACTTGTTACCGATGATGTTGAACAAGGTGTTAAAAATTGTGATTTTCTATATACTGATGTTTGGGTTTCCATGGGTGAGCCCGAACAAGTTTGGGAAGAAAGAATTAATAAATTATCTTCCTATCAAGTAAATAAAAAAGTAATGCAAATGACCAATAATGAAAATTGTAAATTCTTGCATTGCTTGCCGGCTTTTCATGATAGAAATACCATTATTGGTGAAGAAATATATCAAAAATACGGGCTTGACGGACTTGAAGTCAGTAATGATGTTTTTGAAAGTTCGGCCTCCATTGTTTTTGACCAAGCTGAAAACAGGCTACATAGTATAAAAGCCGTGATGGTTGCAAGCCTTTCCAATTTGACAGCCAATGATATTCCAAACTTTTTTCAAAAATAATTACAAGAAAATACCTATCTCCATTATGAAGTATAAGGGGATAGGCTTTTTTTTATAATTTTTCATAATTTTTATTATTTGAAAATTGGAATGACGTTGATTTGATCATTTCAAAAGATTTAAAATTTATTTTTGAACTTGTTTTTGTGCACAAAAATTATAATTTTGAAATTTTTACACAATTAATTATGAAAAGTCTCCTTGAAATAATTATCAAAAAAATTTTGATAGGCATAGGCTTTTAGATAGTTGCAAGTCTTTTTCATAAATTTTAATTGAAATGGAATTAACTTACTGTTGACTAAGTTTAGTTAAGGTGATATGTTTTATTTAGATTGGAAACGAAATAAAATGTTTTCATTTATGTTTTGGCAAATAAATTATCTTGTTATTTATTTATGATAAATTCATCTAATTAGCCGATAAAAAAGGCTGTCATTTTTATATGAAAGCTAAGATTTCCAAATAATTTACAAAAAGTATTAAGTATGTACTTTTTTGTATGTTTGAGGTGGAATTTTCAAATATCGGTTAGGGTTTTTGTGAGTGCAAAAATTCTTTACAGCGTAAAGTGAACAAAAAATTACTTTCGGAGTTCACAAAGTAACATTTGACCGTTGTTGTTTTCTAAGTAACATTTGACCGTTGTCGTTTTCTAAAAAATCAAAACTTGATTTTATATTAAAAATCCGATGAAATACGTCACAAATTAAAGTTTCAGATAATTTCGCATTATTGTTTTAGGCGATACATCACCCTACTGCTCTGGGAAAAACTACACATTGGAGAGGACTTTATGCAAAAAGAACTTGTGGAATACATTACAAAATCACTAGTGGACAATCCTAACGATGTGAAAGTACGGGAAATCGAAGGCGAACAAACCTCTGTACTGGAACTTACTGTAGCCAAAGAAGATCTTGGCAAAGTTATCGGCAAACAAGGACGTACAGCCCGAGCAATTCGTACCCTATTGGGTGCCGTTTCTGCAAAAGCTCGTAAGCGTGTTGTTTTGGAAATTTTAGAATAATGAAGTTGCCACCTCGTTCTTTTATAATAGTTGGCAAAATAACAAAGCCACATGGAATCAAAGGCGAAGTATTTGCAAAGTACTATGCTGAATCTTTAAAATATATTGAAAACAATCAATTATATTTAAAGACAGAAAAGTCTGAAGCAAAACAAATCTTTATTTCTTCTGTAAAAGAGCGAGGTGAGTTAGTAATTCTAAAAATCAAAAATGTAGATACAAGAAACGATGCTGAATTTTTGAGAAATTATGACTTGGTAATTGACGAAGAGTTACTTGATTATAATGAGTATGAGTCCCAAGATGAACAAGCTCCTTATTTACATCATATCATAGGTATTAAAGCCTATATCAAAAATAAGATGGAAAATAATTCTGACTTAATTTTGAATGATTTGGTTTTAAATAACGAGAATGAGAATAAAAAGGATTTAAATCAAATATACAGTATTGAATTGGGTATAATTGAAGATATTATTTTTCCGGCAGGGCAAGAAATCTGGCTGATTAAAACCCCTGATGGTAAGGAAATACTTTTTCCTGCTGTTTCAGATTTTGTATATGGTTTTGACTTGGAAAATGAAAAAATATACCTTGATCCCCCTGAAGGATTGATTGAATTATACCTTGAATAAATAAATTTAAAATAAAAACCTCTACATTTTGAATAGTGTAGAGGTTTTTTTTATCTAATTTATAATGAAAGATATAATCTAAACTGTCTAGTAATGAAATAAAAAGTAAAAATGAGTCATTGCGACCTGACTGCCGATAGGCAGGACTGAGCGAAGACCCAAGTTTTAGATATAGCAAACTCCCACTTAAACAGTGTCATTGCGAACGAGCGGAGCGAGTGTGGCAACCTTGGCGTACAATCGTGGACTTAAAACTTTTTTTAATTTTTCCTTTAACACCAAGATTGCCACGTCGAGTTGTCCCAACTCTCCTCGCAATGACCGTGCTTTCATGTAATTAATATTATAAACATAGTGTATCATATTGATATAATAACAAAACCAACTTAAATCGCAAATTGAAATGACATGAGTTGGTGGAGCTATACAGAGACTTTTACTCAAAGCAAGATATTAGTTCATACTAAAACTTGCACCCAAGTAGACAGAGCGAGCTTGTTCATTATTAATTATTTCGTTTGGAGTTCCGGTTAGAATCAAGTTACCCTCATACATCAATGAAGCCCTGTCACAAATTGACAAGGTTTCTCGCACATTATGATCGGAAATTAGCACGCCTATCCCTCTTTTTTTCAAGCCTAAAATCAATTCCTGAATATCATCAACAGCCAAGGGGTCTATGCCTGCAAAAGGTTCATCAAGCAAAACAAAGGCCGGTTCATGCACTAAACAGCGTGCAATTTCAAGCCTGCGTCTTTCCCCACCCGATAAATAGGAAGCAAGTGATTTTTCAAGGCGAGTTAAACCAAATTCCTCTAAAAGTTTTTCAATTCTTGCAGCTTGTTCTTTTTTGGAAATTTTCATATATTCCAATATAATTTGCAGATTTTGCTTTACTGTCAATGTTTTAAATATTGAACTTTCTTGAGGTAAATAACTGATTCCGACCCTTGCCCGTCTATGCAAAGCCCAAGAAGTGATATCAAGTTCATTATATAAAACTTTTCCTTTTGTGGCTTTGATTATACCGGTCAACATATAAAAAGTTGTTGTTTTGCCGGCGCCATTTGGTCCCAAAAGTCCCATGATTTCACTTTGGTGCAACTGAATATTTACATTTTTCACAACTTGTTTTGAACCAAAGGTTTTTCCCAAATCATAAGCTTTTAATGTTGTTTCCATATCTAACCTTGTCAGCAAATTTTTTATCAAATGGTTTAATATTTTTAAAATAAAATCAAAAATGAAAATAAGTTAATTTAGAAACACGCACTTTTTGTATCTATTGATTGCTAAAAATAGCTTCAACTCTATTTCCTTTAGAACCGATTACTTCACTACGTTTTTCATTTACATAGTAGCGAATGGTCTCACCTTGAATTGTATTTTCTCCATCTTTGACAATGGGGTTTCCGGTCAGAGTCAATAAACTTTTATCCGCCAAATAAACAGCTTTTTTTGAAGAACCTGATTGGGTTCCGTATTTAAATCGCACATTACCATTGGCATCAATACGTTCAATATTATTTTCATCCTGCATGGGATTTGTATTTAAATTTGAGGTTTCACCGGTTAAAGGGATGGCACTGTTTTTATTGTCAGATGATTTTTTTTCATCTGTTTTTTTATTCTCATTTTGGGTATCTTCTTTTAAATAAATTTTCATTTCAGTGGAATTTAATACAAAATCTCCACGTGTTACCACAACATTTCCTGTAAAGGTTACTGTTCTTTTTTCCATATCATATACCATATCGTCGGCATTAACCTTGATAGGCACATCATTTTCATCAATACTTGGAATGGCTACAGCTTTCGGTGACATAAGCATCACAGATAAAAAAACCATGAAAAAAAATACAAAGCTTTTAAAAAAAGAAATATTTCGAGGCTGATAAAATAAATATTTCCGCTCAACTAAATATATCATAAAACAAAGTCCAAAAATTCTGATAAAAGATTAATATTTTATACAACTTTACTCACAAAGCCAATTGGTTTTTGAAAAAATTAGCGATGGATTAAAAAAAATTAATAATCGCATAATTAATAAAAAAATTAACATAGGCATATTTTTGTGTCAATGCAAAATTTTTTTACTGATTAATCAGAATGCTTTCTAAGATTTTCTAAAATTTTTCTAAAACAATATCCTTTTGGATTAAGGGTTTGTTAAAAAATTTAAAATGTTTTGATTTACTCATAATCATCAAAAATTGGAAAATCTTCATCGGGAATATGGTTTTCATATTCAGGAAAATCATCAAATTCATTGACAATATTTTCTTTAAAGTCAGGCAACATGTCAAGGCGTAATTCCCTGTCATCAACAGCCAAGCGTCTGGCCAGCCAAGTATAACGCTTACGAATTTTATTATTATTAATTCCCATTTGCAAGGCTTTGACCTGTCCAACCAAGACAACCATTTTTTTACCGCGGGTCACTGCCGTATAAATCAAATTTCTTTCGAGCATAATAAAATGTTGCATGGAAATAGGTATAATTACAACAGGATATTCTCCGCCTTGAGATTTATGAATGGTTATGGCATAGGCCGGAACAATTTCATCAAGCTCATCAAAGGAATATATGATATTACGTTCATCAAAGCGAATGGTCATTTCCTTTTCTTCAACATTTAAGACAATAATCTGTCCCATATCGCCATTAAATACATCTTTATCATAATTATTTCTGATTTGCATGACTTTGTCCCAAACCTTAAATATCTTATCGCCGCGGCTTATGGCTTTGGAATCGGGGTTTAGGGCAAGTTGTAATTGTTTATTTAAATTTATTGTGCCGGTGCTTCCCTTTGTTTGGGGGCAAAGCACTTGAATTTGATCACTTTTAAATTTAAATTTTTGGGGAATACGATTTTTTACAAGATCCACAATTAAATTGGCGGCTTCTTCACCGCCTTCTTCTTTAAAAAAGAAAAAATCTGTGTTTAATCCTTTGCGAATATTAGGAAAACTTCCTTTATTGATTAAGTGGGCATTGCAAACAATATCACTTTCGGCAGCCTGTCTAAAAACTTCAACAAGTTCAACAATGGGTACAGAACCTGATGCCATAATATCCCTAAGCACATTTCCGGGGCCAACCGAAGGAAGCTGATTAATGTCACCCACAAAAATTAATGTCGCTCCCATGGGAATAGCTTTGACCAAATGAAACATGAGCATGGTGTCCATCATGGAGGCTTCGTCCACAATCAATAAACCACAGGCCAAGGGATTATTCTCGTTTTTTCCAAAACCCTCTTCCTTTGGATTAAATTCCAAAAGTCTATGTATGGTTTTTGCTTCACAGCCACTGGTTTCTGACATGCGTTTGGCTGCTCTGCCTGTGGGGGCAGCTAATAAAATTTTTGTTCCTATGCTTTGAAATACTTTGATAATTGCATTTAAAATTGTGGTTTTACCTGTTCCCGGCCCTCCTGTCAAAACCATGACCTTGGACTTGGTGGCAGTAAAAACAGCTTCTTTTTGTTCCCTTGCCAATTCAATTTTCATTTTGGAAAGCACATTTTCAACGCTGAGATCTGCATTATTGAAACGCACAGAACGAGGAGAATTTAATAATCTTTTCAAATAAAAAGAAATTTTTGATTCATAGGCATGATATTGGCTGAGATATACTCCCTCATGTTCGCCCAAATCCTCAATTATAATTCTTTCCTCGCTTAGTAAATTATAAAGGGCTTGTTCGATAAATTCATTATCAATTTTCAATCTTTTGGCACAAACTTCAATTAATTTATCCTTTGGATAATAAATATGACCCTCATTGCTGATTTCCATTAAATTATACAATAAACCTGCTTCGGCTCTGAGGGGGCTGTTTGGTTCAAAGCCAAGATTTAAAGCCAAACTGTCCGCAGTCAAAAAACCTATTCCAAAGATGTCCATGGCCAAACGATAGGGATTTTCTTGAACAATTTTTAATGAATATTGTTCATAATGTTTATAAATTCTAAAGGCATAACTGGCACCAATTCCATGAGCCTGTAAAAAAACCATTAATTCTCTGATACCTTGATGTTCTGCCCAAGAGCTTTTTACGTCTTCCAAGCGTTTTGTTCCAAAGCGAGGAATTTCAAGCAAACGATCGGGATCTTCATCTAAAATTTTAAAAGTATCCTTGCCAAAGGTTGTCACAATTTTTTCAGCCCACTTTGGCCCTATTCCCTTAATACAGCGAGACGATAAAAAAAGTTTAATTCCTTCTACATTGGTCGGGCGTTCCTCCGTATAGGATTTAATCATGATTTGTCTGCCAAATTTTGGATTATTGATATAATGACCTATTATTTTCAAATGGGTTCCGGCTTGCAAGGATTGGGTTGTGCCAATAAAAGTTTCTAAATCTTGCTTACCTTCGGGACGCATTTTAAATATGGTATAACCATTCTCAGGATTATTAAAAACAATGCGTTCCACATTTCCGCAAAATTCCAAATTTTCATGATCATTTACTTGTTTTTTTTCAGACAACTTTGACATTAGCTCTCCATGATAGACTCTTCTTGATTTTCTCGCAAAAAAAATATAACAAGTTTTATTAAAATTGTCATTGCTTTTAATTTAATAAAACAAAATTAATAATAGACTTTTTTAACTGTTTTGTTACAATACATAAAAGAATTTTTGTATAAGAATTATACTGAATTTCAGAATTTAAACTCAAAAATAAAATATGCAGGTTTTCTATGTCAACACAAAAAATGATTATAGCTCTTGCCGGGCTTGGAACAGTTGGAAGTGGTTTGGTAAAAATACTTCATGATAATGCAAAAGAAATTGAGCGTAGAACAGGAAAAAGTGTTTTTTTGAAATATGTTGTGGATCGAAACGCAGATAAAGCACATTTACTTCCCGATACCGCTAAATTGATAAATAATTTTGATGAAGTTTTAAACGATCCTGAGGTTGAAGTCATTGTCGAAGTGCTGGGTGGTCTTGATGTTCCCGAAAAATTAATAGAACAAGCATTGCAAAAAGGAAAATCCATTGTCACAGCCAATAAGGCTCTTTTGGCTGAAAGGGGCGAACATTTATTTGCCTTGGCCGAGGATAATAATCTTTGCTTAGCCTATGAGGCCAGTGTTGCAGGCGGAATACCCATTGTTCAAACATTGAAAGACAGTTTGGCAGGCAACCAAATTCAAAGTATTACCGGTATCTTAAACGGTACAAGCAATTATATTCTGTCAGAGATGGCTGATAAAAATTCTGCCTTTGATACAGCATTAAAATCAGCTCAAGAATTGGGTTTTGCAGAGGCAGATCCAACCCTTGATATAGACGGACAAGATGCCGCTCATAAATTAAAATTGATTATCAGGCTTGCTTGGGGAGTACATTATCCTTTTAATGACTTGTCAATCAGTGGTATACGCCACATGGATTCACAAGATATTGCCTTTGCCAAAGAGCTTGGCTATACAATTAAACTTGTAGGACAAGCTGCCTGCGTTGATGATCAAATCCAAGCCGAAGTATCACCCTGTTTAGTTCCCAATAAAACCATGCTTGCAAGCGTGGAGGGAGCATTTAATGCCATTCATGTTTATGGTAATGCCGTTGGTTCTCTGTTTTTGCATGGACTTGGTGCCGGAAGTTTACCCACTGCCAGTGCAATTTTAGGGGATTTAATGTCACTTATGCGTGATACTCATGATAATACAGGTTATTATTCCAATAAATTACCAAATGCCAAAGTTCTTGACCCTAAATTAAGTCAAAATCCATGGTATTTAAGATTTATGGTTAATGATAATTATGGTATTTTAAGAGATATTGCAGGCACTTTTGCCAAACATAAAGTCAGCTTGGAACAGGTTTTACAAAGAAAAGAATGTGAAGCAGGCGTTCCCATTGTCTTTATGACTCATAAAACAAATACACAATCCATTATGGATAGTTTGGCCGAACTTGAACAAAGTAAATTAATCAATTCAAAACCCATTGCCTATAAGGTTTTAGATTGAAATCTGTTTTGGAAACTGAAAATTTAAAACTTTTCAATTCTGTAAATACATTGTAATTTTGGGAGTTAGTATGAGTATTTTGATTAATTCTGAACTTTGCTGTGGTGATGAACTTTGTGTTAAAATTTGTCCTACAAGTTGTTTTTCCATGGAAAATAATAAGGCTGTTATCAATGAATTTGCCGGACAAATTTGCATAGACTGTGGGCATTGTGTTTCAATTTGCCCCAAAAATGCCTTGACCATGGAAATTGACGGTGAGATTAAAAGTGGAGAAAAACTGAAATCCACAGAATTACCAACTGTAAGTCAAGTGAAAACTCTTATAAAATCAAGGCGTTCAATAAGGAATTATCAAGATAAAGTCGTTCCGAATGATTTGATAACAGAAGCCTTAACCACCATGACTTATTCACCCACAGCCAAAAACAAACAGTATTTGGAATGGTGTATTGTTCAGGGGCATGAAAAAATTCAAGCCATGGCAGGGCATGTAATAGATTTTTTCAGGCCAAATTCGGCTTTAAAGAGGCTTGTAAAAGCCTTTGATAATGGGCATGACCCCATATTCAGATCTGCTCCTTGTCTTATTTTTGCCCATTGTGACAGCAAAGAACCCTTTGGCGAGGTTGACTGTAGCATTGCCATAAGTCAATTGGATTTACTTTTGCAAACCTATGGACTTGGAACTTGTTGGGCAGGTTTTGGAATGACAGCCGCCAAACATTATGAACCTTTTAGATTGGCTTTGGAAATTCCACAGGAGCATATAGCCTTTGCAGGTTTAATGGTTGGGTATTCCAAGTATAAGTTTAATGCAGCACCGCCCAGAAAAAATTTAACCCATAAATTTATTTCATAATAAAATGTATAAATTTATCTTTGATCTGGATGGCACTGTTACCAAGGAAGAAACTTTGCCTGTTTTGGCAAAATATTTTGATATTCAAGATCAAATCAATGAATTGACCAAGGATACCATAAGGGGAAATATTCCCTTTATGGAGTCTTTTATCCAGAGGGTACATATTTTAGGAAAATATTCTGTAAATCAAGCCGCAAATATTTTGGAAAAAGTAGTTCTAAATCATAAAATTGTAAATTTTATCCAAGAAAATTCTGAAAGTTGCATAATTGCAACAGGAAATCTTGATTGCTGGATAAATAAACTTTGTGCAAAAATATTTTGTAAAACCCATTGTTCCATTGCAACAGTGGAAAATGATAAGGTAAAAAAACTTATCCATATTTTAAAAAAAGAAAATTTGGTAATGGATTTGCAAAAACAAGGTTTTAAGGTGGTTTTTATAGGTGATGGCAATAATGATGCCGAAGCCATGCGAGTGGCAGATATTTCCATTGCCTCCGGCTTGGTTCACAGCCCGGCCAACAGTGTTTTGGCAGTAAGCGATTATTTGGTTTATGATGATCTTAGCCTTTGCCGATTACTAAATCAAATAAAAGCAATAAACGAAAATTGACACCAATAATTTTTACTGGTATAAATTAATTATAAAATAAAAATTAACATTATAACAAGCTGAGGTTTTTTATTATGGCTGATTTTAATATTGACGGCGACATGAAAGTTAGTGAATTTAAAAAACAATTTAAAGATGCCTTTGGCGGAACTTTACGCGTATACAAGGGTAAGCATTTTGCAGATGATGATGCAATTTTAAATTCAATCAGAATTACCGATGACAAAGAAGGGGAGTTTTCTTGTCATGGAAATACCAAGGTTAAAACCTTTGAAGAAAAAATCAAAGATGAATTTGGAATTACTGTTCAAGTTGCCGTTGCCGATAATAGCAAACTTGCCGATAATGAAATAACCTTGTCCGCAAGCGGTAAATAGTTTAATTCAAGCTGTGATTTTTATATAATAAGCACTGATTTATTTTCTTAGGAATTTTTTTGAATATTTCATGACGCTTATATTAATCTGGTTTGTGATGTAGATTGATTTTAAAGGTAATAAAAAATATTGGCAGTCATTGCGAACGAGCGTAGCCCATATTTTACAGAGAAAGCAATGCTCCACTAAAGCAGTGTTATTGCGAACGAGTGAAACGAGTGTGGCAATCTCCTCCACGTCATTCCAATTCTTATATTAAAAGATATTTTTATCAAAATTGATTAGTGAA
>CAYJGE010000035.1:0-22731 GCA_964369835.1 uncultured Mailhella sp. | reverse complement strand
TATCAATATATTATAAAATTGAAAAACTATTTCAATTTAGATGCGTTAGCCCTGCTGCCTTCATGAGTCCCCATGTTCCATTGGGTACGCAAAAGACGTGGTTTTTGTTCTCATTCGGCGTGCAAAATAGCCATTTCATGTCTATTTTGTAAGAAAACGCTTTTGCAATTTTCATAGAAATTTAAAATTTAGATTTAATCAGCGTTTCCTTAAATTTAAAATTCATATTTCAGAAAATACTCTATCAATTCCAAGACCTTGGTATAATATGGGAGGAAAATAGAATTTTCAACCAATAAATGTCCACTTAGTTTTTCAATAAAATGAATAAGAATACTAAGAATTAAACAACCTTTGGCAATTCCGAAAACAGCTCCGAACAGATAGTCTATCCAAGAGGCAAAGGATATTTTTAAAATCCATCGCAAAAGTCTGGCTAAAATACTGAAAGCAACCATCACAGCCAGAACAATTGCTATAAAACTGGCTAAAATGGCAGCTTCTTTTGCTACATAATCTAAAAGATATACACTTAAAGGATCAGCATATTTTTTGGCGATATAAAAACCGACAAAAATTCCGGCTAAAGATGATATCTCAGCTAAAAACCCGAGACAAAAGCCTCGCCACAAAAATAATAATAAAATTACTGCAATTGCTACATCAACATAATTTATAACCATGACTACCTACCAATAATTAAATATTTTTAAATTTCAATAAAAAATCTAAAAGAGATATTACAGTCTTACAATCAAGATGTCAAATAAAGTATTGTCAAAATTAAGCACTTAATATAAAATACTTTTTGTCAAATGCTTAATAAATAATAGTATTTTTATAAGTTCTTATTATTAAAGTAATAAATAGAGAAAACCCTTAAAAATATTTGAAAAGGGTAGGCAATTTTTAACATAATACAATTAGGATTGAATATGAGCTTAATCAAATTTCTTGGGGTTTATTCAGGACGGTTGCCAAATATAAATGAAAATAAAAACAGCTTGACGGGACAATATTGGTATATTTGGTATAATTCAAAAGAAATGAATTATCTGATTCAGCCCATTGGTAAAAAGAATACGGTTGAAAATACTTCCTATATCATTACCCCCACTCAGTTTAAAAACACTTTTAAAGAAGAAAATTTAAAACTGGCAAAACAACCTTCTTTGCCAAACTTTGCAAATGTCAGAATTTATAAGGAGCCTGTGCCTGATGAAGTCAGTCCTCCAAAAATAAATTCCAAAAAGCCTACAAGTTATGAATCTCCTGAAAATTCTGATGTTTTTGTAATAAAGGGCAATAAAGAAAAAAAAGTTAATGATAAAAAAAATGATGACGACTTGGATTTTCTTTTATATGATAGTGAAGAAATAAAAGAAACAAAACAAAGTGTTAATTACCCCGAACCCAATTACCCTAAATCAGGATATGGAAGGTCAAGATATTCAGAGCCTCAGCCCCCGGAACCTCTCACAGAACCTTACACAAAACCTAAAGAGCCACACTTTTCAGATTTTGATCCTTTGAACGAAGATGAAGAATTACTTTTACAGCCCTTGTCTCCACATGATGAAGAAGTAATTTTAAATAAAAAAAATAAAGAGGCAATGATATTAAATATCAGGTATAAGGACGATTTTAATCAAGCTTTAAGCCTATTGCATAAAGGACGTGTTTCTTTGGCAAATTCAATGTTAGATGATCTTTTAAAAGTTAAAAGCTCCACAGTTTCAGCTCATAAACATACTTTTACTGATTTTGCAATCAGACTGAGAAAACTAAAGCAACCACAATTATCATTGAAATTTGCATTGCTAAGCACTGAACTTTCGCCGGCTGACAGTCATGCCTTTTTTAATGTGGCTCGTATTTATTATGAACTAAAACAATATAATGAAGCTTTTGATTATTTACAAAAAGCTCTGTCCCTTGAACCAACCTTGGCTGTTGCCAAGAAGCTAATGTCCATATTAACCCCAATAATTCAAAAATCACGTGAAAAAGTGAGTCTATTATGAGTAAGAAATTTGTCTATTTTTTTTCAGCATTAACCATGCTTGCTCTAGCTCTGGCCATTGCTTTTGTTTTTACAAAACCAATTCCGGAAGATTTTTTGGCTGAAAATAAAAATATAAATCACGGTTCAGAGCTTAACGTCAGATCTGAAAATCTTGATCCCGTTGAAGATATCATGGGTGAAACAGATGAAAACACAGTGAATAACCAAGAACATATTGCTGAAGAAACTGATCCCGTTCAAAATGAGGAACAAAGCGGACTTGATTCAAAGTTGGCAGAAGCCAAAACCGAAGAACAAGAAAATGAAGTTCAAGAAAATGAAGTTCAAGAAAATGAAAATAAAGAAGAAATAGCTGAAGTTACAACTCAAGAACAAGAAATTCAAAATTCCCGGCAAAGCTCTCATGATGAAGATAAAGATTCAAGCCTTGACAAAGAAAGTGATTTTGAGCTGCCTGAGTTTAATCTGGATCAGAATTTTAGTGAAGAAAGCATTGATAACTTAGCACTTCCATCTTCAGACTCAGATTCCGAAAACGGAATAAACAGAGTAGCAGATACTGATACCAACAAGGAAAACAATGAAAGTTCTGAAGTTTTAGATACAGACAAAAAAGAAAGTGAAGCAAATAATGTGGCTGAAGCAGAGAAAAAACAGGAAGAAGAAATAAAGGAAGAAGTAAAAGAAGAATCTGAAAATATTGATGAAAATGCCATAATATCCGAAATAGAACTAAAACCGAGAAATGATGCTTCCACTGTTATATTTTCAAAATTGGTAATCAATGAAAATAATGTCAGCTATACCATTGATGCAAATAAAGCCATTGACGGAAAAACTTTTATCTTGGAAAACCCCAATCGAGTTGTATTTGATTTAAGAGGTTCATGGGCAGTTTCAACTCCCAAGGTAAGCAATAATAATTTATTATCCAGTATCAGAAAGGGTAAAACCAATACTCATACCAGACTTGTTTTTGATGTTAAATTCAAAGTCAAGCAAGCCCAAATAATTCAAGTGGACGAAGACACTTTAAGACTGGAATTTAATTAAGGTATAACATGATTATTCAAAACAAGCATTATACAAGTATTTGGTTAACCGATGATGATATTTTACAAATAATTGATCAAACCCTTTTACCCCACCAATTTAAAATAGTGGATTTAAATTCCCTTGATGAGCTTTGCCACGCCATTAAAAGCATGCAAGTCAGAGGAGCAGGCTTAATTGGTGTGACAGCTGCCTATGGAATTTATTTGGCAGTCAAAAACTATCCATTAACTTATTCTCAAGGCGATGTGGAGGATTATTCCTTTGATTCTTGGCAAAATTACATGTTGAAATGTCAAGAAAAAATTAATGATACCAGACCCACGGCAAAAAATTTAAGCTGGGCACTCCAAGAACAGTTTTCTAATTGGCATAATCTTCATTGGGAACAAGCTCTTATTTTAACAAAAAATAAGGCTCTTGAGATTGCTCAAGCTGATATTGATTGTGCCAAAAAAATTGGTGAATTTGGCAAAAAAATAATTGAAGAAATTTATCTGAAGAAAAAGTCAACCGTAAATATTTTAACCCATTGCAATGCGGGCTGGTTGGCATTTACCGACTATGGTTCGGCCCTTGCGCCAATTTATACTGCCCATGCTGCAAATATTCCCATTCATGTTTGGGTAGATGAAACACGTCCAAGAAATCAAGGGGCAAATTTAACTGCCTTTGAACTTTCTGAACAAGGTCTTGAGCATAGCTTGATTGTTGATAATACGGGTGGGCATTTAATGCAAAATGGCATGGTTGATATGGTCATTGTCGGAGCAGATCGAGTTTGTTTAAACGGTGATGTTGCCAATAAAATAGGAACCTATTTAAAAGCATTGGCAGCCTATGACAACAATATTCCTTTTTATGTTGCCCTGCCCTCTTCAACTTTTGACTTTGAGCTTATGAACGGAAAAGATATTCCAATTGAACAAAGGGACTCTTTTGAAGTGACACATATTCAAGGTTGGTTGGAAAAAGATGAGCTAAATGAAAATATTGAAGAAAGTAAACTTGCAAGCGTCCGAATTTGTCCAAAGAATACCAAGGCCGTGAACTATGCTTTTGATGTTACTCCGTCTCGTTTAATAAGTGGTTTGATTACAGAACGTGGAGTTTGTAAGGCAAATCAAAACGATATTTTAAACTTTTATCCCGAAAAAAAGATGAGTGATTAAGGATTATAATGTCAAAAAATATACCCCAAAACATTACAGACGAAGGTTATGTCAAATTTAATAGTCAACATCAAGAAGTAGAATGGGGACAAGAAAAACTGACTATAAACGCAGAGCTTATGGATAAAATAAAACAAATAGATCTGTTGAGAACAGATTTATTTGATGCAGGCTATATAGGGCTAAATGAAAACGAAATAGGCTATGGCAATGTTTCCATACGTTATTTCAATGAGTTAAATCCAGATTCAGAAAAATTTATTATTTCAGCCACATCCACAGGAGGAGCCAGAGAACTTGGTCTTGATGGATATTGCTTGGTGACTGATTATAATATTTTGAATAATCAAGTAATTTGCATGGGGCCTTTGCCTGCCAGCTCTGAAACCATGAGTCATGCCGCCATTTATCATGTTTGTAAAAATGTTAATTGTGTTGTGCATATTCATAATAAATTTTTATTTGAAGGTCTTTTATTACAGGAAAATGTTTTAAAGACACCAAAATCGGTTGCATATGGTACAGTGCAAATGGCACAGTGTTTATCTGAAATTGCCCAAAATAATCCCTTGGAAGCTTGTATAGTCATGGAAGGACATCAAGATGGGATTATATTTTATGGCTTGAATATTAATCAAGTCAGGCGTTTGATTTCAATAGTTAACCACCAATTATTAGGTTTTTAAGGAAAAATTGACTTGTCAGTTTTTCCTTTTTTTATTAAAAAACAGGTTTTTCCCTCAAAATAATATTAGTATTAAGGAGAGTTTATGTTTAATTCCTATCAAGAATTAATAAATGCAATTACACCGACAAAGAAAGAAATCTATGAACCTGAAGCAATCAAACATTTGGATTTTTTAACAAAACCCAAAGGAAGTCTTGGGTTTTTAGAGGAATTGGCGGCTCAAATGTATACCATACATGAGGGAAAAATGCCCACAACTTTAAATCCATCTTTAATGGTTGTGGCAGGGGCAGATCATGGAGTTTGGGAAGAGGGAATAGCCATGCAGCCGCAGGAAGTCACTCATCAAATGATAGTAAATATTGCCACGGGCGGTGCTGCCATCAGTGTATTTGCCAAACATGCCAATATGGATATGCTGGTTTTAGATGCAGGACATATCGGAAAATGTGATTATCTTGATAACGTGAAAGATATTTCCTTTGCCGAGCAAAGTAAAAATATTGCCAAAGAAGCAGCCATGTCTGCTGAGATTTGCGAAAAATTAATTTTAAGTGGTGCCAATGAAGTTTTGCTTGCCAAGGAAAAAGGCTATAAATTAATGTCAATCGGGGAAATGGGAATAGGAAACTCAACCCCTGCAACAGCTATTTACTGTGCTCTTTATGATTTACCTCCGATAGACGTGACAGGCCCGGGAGCCGGTCTTGCCAAGGAAAAATTAGCCCATAAGGCTCAAGTTGTGCAAAGAGCTCTTGATAAACATGCCTATGTTGTCAACTCCAAAAATCCCTTTGAAATTCTATCCCACTTGGGAGGATTTGAAATTGCCGCTCTTTGTGGTGTGGTGCTTGGGTCTGCTGCCTGTAAACTCCCCGTGATGATTGATGGTTTTATTTCAACTTCAGCCTATGTGATAGCAGTGGCAATGAATAATGCGGTTAAGGATTATGCTATTTTAAGTCATGCTTCTGCCGAACCCGGATATAAGCATGTTCTAAACAAGCTTGATCAACTTGCCATGCTTGATTTGCAAATGAGACTTGGAGAAGGAACAGGCTGTGCTTTGGCTTTTTCATTGGTGGAGGCTTCATTGAAAATGTATAATGAAATGGCGAACTTTGACTCAGCCAAAGTTACATTTATTGAGCATGAAAACGCCACAAAAAGAAAGAAAAACAAGTAATTTTTAAGGAAGCACTGATTAATTCTGTAAACAGAATTAATCAGAAAGGCACACAGCCTTCATTCGCCCTTCGGGACGCAAAAAACGTGGTTTTTACTCTCATTCGGCGTGCAAAATAGCCATTTCATGTCTATTTTGTAAAAAAACGCTTTTGCAATTTTCATAGAAATTTAAAATTTCGATTTAATCAGCATTTCCTTAAAATTCTGCTTTGCAAAATCAAATCATTAAATACAATTTGAGCTCTTAAATAATGAACAATATATTAAAAATAGATAATATTTCAAAATCATTTAAAATTAAACAAACTTTTGGAAAAAGTCAGTCTTTTTTTGCGGTTAAAAATATAAATATCGAACTTGAAAAAGGACAATGCCTTGGTCTTGTGGGAGAATCCGGTTGCGGTAAATCTACCTTGGCACGCATGGTGGTTGGACTTATGAAACCAAGCTCAGGCAATATATTTATTGATAATTTAGCCCTTTATGCAAAAGATGATCATAATTTTTCCGCTAAAGTGCAAATGGTTTTTCAAGACCCATTTTCTTCTTTAAACCCAAGAAAATCAGTGGGAAAATCCATTTCAGAACCCCTGTATTTAAATAATCCGAACTTGACGAAACAAGAACTAAAGGAAATAACCATTGCAAACATGGAAAGTGTCGGCTTGGACGCCTTGCATTATGGGCGTTTTCCCCATGAATTTTCAGGTGGACAAAGACAAAGAATAGCCCTTGCAAGAGCCCTGATTACCAAGCCTCAAATTATAGTCTGCGATGAGCCCGTTTCAGCTTTAGATGTTTCTGTTCAAGCACAGGTTTTAAATTTGATGCGAGATTTTCAAGAAAAATTAAATCTTTCCTATATTTTTATTTCCCATGATTTACATGTGGTTGCCTATATGAGCCATGAAATTGCAATTATGTATTTTGGACAAATTGTGGAAAAATCAAAAAAGGAAAATATTTTTAAAAACCCATCACATCCATATACCAAGGCATTACTTGAAGCTGCACCAAATTTTTCACAACATCACAGAAATTTTGCAGGGCTTCAAGGTGAGCCTCCAAATCCCTTGGCTGTAAATAATGGCTGTGCTTTCAAATTCAGATGCAAATATGTCAAAGAAATATGCCATGAATGTGAACCACAGTTAAATGAAATCAGGGCTGAACATTTTGTTGCTTGTCATTTTCCATTAACCTAGCTAGGGTGTGTTTCTAAATTCTTGTATTGTTTTCTATTACTTGTTTTTGCTTCGCAAAATCAAGTTGGTTTTCTACTGTCATAAAATATAAGGTAAAAATTTCAAATTTTTATCATAAATAAATTAAATCGTTATTATAATGTAAAATAATTTAGAAACACACCCTAAACTCATTGTAAAAAAAAGTCTCATAAATAGTTATTTTAGGAGTTAACCATGTTGTTTAATCGTTCAAGAGAAGCAAAAACAAGCTTGCTTTGTCCAACCTGCAAGGATTTTATTCACATCAAACGTTCTTGCCATGAAGCCTATATGTATTGTTATAACTGTCATAAAACCTTCCCCCTACAGGAATTTATTCCCAAAATGGACGATGCCATGGAAGAATTTTTGGAAGGGCTTTACAGTAACAGAATATAGGAAAAATTTTGCATTTTATTGTAACAAGAATATTATATAACAATAACCATCTAAAAACATGAAATGTTTGCAAGACATTGAAAACCATTTTCAAAAGGTGATAAAAAAAGGTATTTAAGCCTTGACTTGTTGTTTTTTCATAGGTATTATATATAAGAAATTTGTCTTAAGTGTAATTTTTGAGGTTTTCAGTTTTATTTTATACTTAATTGACATTGGATATGGACTTCATTTGTCACAAACCTTATGCCCAATAAAGGGAAGAAAATGAAAAATAAACGTATTTTTAACATTTTAATGTTAATTGCTTTGGGTGCTATAATTGTACCTTTTGCGTCTGCCATTGCAGAAGAGGCTCCTGTTGAACGCTATGTTTTGAATGTTGAACCATCTCAATATCCAGGCATTGCAATGAATTATCAAGATCCTTTGCATGAACTCCATGTGGACGCCTTAATGGAAGCAGGTCTTGACTGTACACCTTGCCATTATGACAATGATGAAAAAACATTCATGGGTGTTTCTATTTCAGATAATAATATGGATGCGTACGAAAAAAGAAATTTTTTACACAATGCTTGTGCCAGCTGTCATGCTGATATTGGCAAAGGTCCCGCAATTACTGAATGTCGTAGTTGTCATAATCCAGAATATGCTCCGAAGAGTGGACTTGAAGCAATAATGTAATTATACTCTTAATTTAATTAAACTTTAAAAAAGTTACAAATCGGAGGAACTTTTTTATGACAGATTTTATCCAAGGTCCGCTTTTTTATATAGCTGTGGCGGTCTTTGTAATTGGACTTATCGCTCGCATTGTTTTATACATTAAAGGGCTTAGCCAAAAACTTGACCGTGTTGCCTACAGAGCTCATTTCTCTCGTGGATTAAAGGGTGCACTTATTTCCATTTTCAAATGGATAATTCCGGGTGGAACCAGAGGTTGGCGTACACAACCTCTCATGACAGTTTGTTTTTTCCTTTTACATATTGCCGCAATAACAATTCCGCTTTTCCTTTTGGGACATGTAATTGTAATTGAATATTATTTTGGAATATCTTTACCGAGTTTACCTTCAGAACTTGCCGATCTTTTCACAATTTTTGCTTTGATCGGAATTGTCGGACTTGGTGTTCGTCGTTTCATTGTGCCTGAAGCCAGAGCTTTAACCACAATGCAAGACTGGATTGTTTTGGGCTTGGTTGCCGCTCCATTTTTTACAGGTGCAATAGCCAGATTTTGTGCAAGTGCAGCAAGTTATGACATGTGGATGCTTCTTCATACTTTATCAGCAGAAATTTTCATGATTGCAGCCCCATTTACCAAACTAAATCACATTGTTCTATTTTTCATGTCAAGAGCACAAATCGGAATGGACTTTGCCATCAAACGTGGTGGTGCATCACGCGGTCCGGCTTTCCCTTGGTAAAAATTTAAAAAATTATTTTCACCTTTATTGTGGTGATTTCTCTTAAGGAGCTTAGAATGCCAGAAGGTATTTATTGTAAAAGAGCCCCCATTACAACAGAAGAAGGTTTGAAACATCTTCTCAGTGATAAGGGTGGTGTTCAATATTATAAAGAAATGGAAAGCCTTGAAGTTGATCAAGAAGCACTTTGGAATGATTTACAAAATACATGTAAATCAAGAACACGTACTTGGCTTGATATCTGTGCACACTGTGGTATGTGTGCCAAAAGTTGTTTTCTCTATACAGCCAATGATAATGACCCAAAACAAATTCCTGCCTACAAAATCCAGTCAACCCTTGGCGAAATGATTAAAAGAAAAGGTCAAGTGGATACAAAATTCATGCTTCATGCCATGGAAGTGGCTTGGAGTCAATGTACTTGTTGTAACCGTTGTGCTGTTTATTGTCCTTATGGTATTGATACAGGTGCCATGAACTCCTATATGCGCGGAATTTTATTCAAGCATGGTTACACACCTTGGGAAATGAAAATCGGTTCAGGCATGCACAGAGTATATCATGCTCAAATGGACGTTTCCGAAGATGATTTTGTGGATACTTGCGAATGGCGTGTGGAAGAAATTGAGGAAATATGGCCAGGCATTGAAATTCCTGTGGAAAAAGAAAATGCCGACATCATGTATATTATCAATGCCAGAGAAGCAAAACACTATCCTGAAGACATTGATGAAGCTGCCATTTTATTCCATATTGCCGGTGAAAACTGGACTGTTCCACGTGAGGGCTGGGAAAATACTTCTTTAACTCTCTTTGCAGGTGACTGGGAAGGCTGTGCCGATAACGTAAAACGTATTTATTCTGCCGTTGATCGTTTGAAACCAAAAGTGGTAGTCGGAACAGAGTGTGGACACGCCCACAGAGCAACCGTTATTGAAGGCCCCTATTGGGCAGGCATTGAAACAGGTGATACCCCTGTTCGTTTCATGCACTATGTGGAATGGGTTGCCGAAGCTCTCAGAACAGGAAAACTAAAAATAGATCCTGCCAAGAGACTTAAACAAAAGGTAACTATCCAAGATTCATGTAACTATGTTCGTAACCATGGATTATCAAAATATACCAGAGAAATTTTGACCTATATTGCCGATGATTTTGTGGAAATGACAGACAATAGAGAGCATAACTATTGCTGCGGCGGTGGTGGTGGATTTAATGGTATCGGAAAATACCGTGCACAACGTAATATAGCTTTGAAGCCAAAATTAAAACAAATTTTGGACACAGGTGCTGATTTGGTTGTTGCTCCTTGTCATAACTGCTGGGACGCAATCAGGGATATGAAAGAAGTATATGAAGAAGATTGCCATAACATGGAATGGAGTTTCTTAAAACCTCTTCTACTTTCCATGGTTGTAATTCCGGATCATATTGAGCATAATCCTGAATAAATATTAAATAAAAAAAAAGCCCCAAAAGGGGCTTTTTTTTATTTAATATTTATTCGAAGCAATTTCCACGCAAATTGCAAGCTTGAGAAAACTCTGCACAAAAATTTATCTAAAAATAAAAAATTTCATTCTAAAAACAGATTTTTTTTAAAAATTAATAATTGTGCAGAGGTCTCCTTGAGTAAGTAAGGCTACAGGACGTAGCCCCCGAACGTCATCTGTAATGCTAAGCAATCCACATAATATAATCAACACAGTTTACTTTTACACAAAGTGTAAATGTCAAAATTATGAACAATACACTTTTTCTTTCTTTCAAATAAATTCCAATGGTAAAAATTACTTTACAAATTTATTTTAATGGGTAAAATAGAAGATAGTAACTAAATATTTAAACCTGTAAAGAAAAAACCCTACACAATTTCATTTATTAAAGGGAGTTATCATGTTAAAATTTTTAAAAAACACACATGTAAAGGCAAGGCAAAAAAAGTCATTTATATGTCGAACTTTGTTTATAGTCATGTTGGCATGTCTGTTAAATATGCCCATTGGCTTTAGCACCAAGCAAGGGCAGGACTTGGGGCTATTGGAAGGACTTTGGCTTAAGTCAAGCTTGGCGCAAACTTATCCTTTTTCATCCGAGTCTGGAGTTGGCAATATTTTAAATAAATATTATGGTGATTTCACATATATTGAAAAAGGTAGTCCTATCATTGGCAATATAGGTATGAGCGAATCAGAATCAGGCGGCCTTTATTCACTCATTATAAACATGCCTGTGCTAAAAGAAATGAGTTCTATTTCATCTGATGGTTGTATAAATAGTGCTACACAACAAGGCAATAATATTACTAATAAAATCCAAGTTGCTACCCTAAATGCTGAACAAGCCGTAACGCTTCTGGAATCCCAAGCCCCCTCCATAAACAACAAAAAAACATGTGTCGGCTTCGATGGCAGTGCCTCCGAAGGTGTCGGCAACATCATCTCCAACATCACCATCCGCATCGAAAGCCTAGGCAGCAAGACCGACGGCGGCAACAACCAGACCATGGACGAAAATCCCAACAGTATTGTCAATAGCGCCAATAGTGCCAATAGCGTCAATATGAACACTAAAGAAAATTATTCCGTAGGCATCACCTTCGGTTCCTCCTATTTGCCTGAGTCAAAAAATCCTTGGAGAATTTCATTAACCCCCTATGGTTCCAATACCAATTATCATAGCAATGATGCTTCCGGTTACAATTTTGGTGTGACAGGGCTTTTGAATTATGCTTTTAATGATCAATTTTCCATGGGCTTTCATTTTGACTTGGGCAAAGCCAATGACAAGTCAGATTTGTTTGACATGGATACAGATAGTGTAAACTCTGCTTTTGGCTTGCATGCCATTTACCGATTTTTGCCCGAATTATATACACGTGCTTCTTTAACCGCTATTTGGTCACAACATGATCGTGATTATCAAACAGGTGGTTTTGTTGGTTCGACCGATTATAATGGTTCGGCATTTTTGGCAGACCTTGGGCTTGGATATGTCTATAAAATCAATGATAAAAACTCTATTACCCCTGAAATATCTTTGTCCTATGTATATATTCATACAAGTTCTTATGATATGAATTTTAAAGACTTTCCGCTTTATGATATGAGCTTTGATTCTGTTTCTTTTGATACATTGTATGGAAATATTTCCTTACGCTGGGACGGCAAATATAATATAAATGAAAAAGTGCTTTTTACGCCAAGTATTAAGCTTGGTATTCGCCAAAACTTGACCAATAATAAAATTGAATCCTCCATGAACTTTCTTGAAACTGATTTTAATTCTCGCTCTGCCATTGATCAAACCACAGGCATTGTTAACGCAGGCCTAGGCTTAAAAAGTGGCAATTTCAGTGTTAATGCCGAATACTTTGGCGACTTTGGAAAAAGCCAAAATACCCATGGCGGAAGACTTGTGTTTAGCTTTGATTTTTAATGGGGAGTATGACAACCTTTAATTAGGACAGCCTTTAACGCCAAGATTGCCACGTCGAGTTGTTCCAACTCTCCTCGCAATGACACCGCTTATTTTTTTCTTGATATATCGTAGAGTTAGAATTGTCGGTTAATGAAATAAAAAATTAAAAGTGAGTCATTGCGAACGAGCGAAGCGAGTGTGGCAATCTTCTCGCCAAATCGGGAACTTAAGGAAGTACTTACCAAGGTAAGTTACTAATCAAAATCAGCCAATATGGTTCTAAAGTCATACTCGCCAAGTTGAATACCTTTGCATTGATTTTTAATTCTGGACATGGCTTCATGCAAATACTGGGAGGAAACACCATTATAAATTGAGCTATGAACTTCTAAAAATGCAGCCAAAATATCACAAGCTTTAATTAATAGTCCGTCCTTGCCGTCAAATTGATTTAAATTAAATCTATTGTTCATCTCGTCAAAATCTTTAATAATATGAATATTACCAAATTCATCTAAAATTGTTTGCTTATATTCAGACTTGGTCTTGGTTCCCAAATAGTAATTTAATCTTTGGACAATGTCATCATAACCAGCCAATTGCAAAGGCACCATCATTCGGCGTTCAAGTTCATCATTTTCATATTGATTAATGAGATCAGGTAATTTTTCAACGGAATTTTTCACGGGATTAATAATGTCTCTGGTTAATAATTCAGGCAAATCATGAAAAAGTCCCGCAAAAAAATTATTGACAGACCTAGCTTCACAAACTCCCATGTCAAGAGAAAAGAAATAGGCAGAGGCGGCAACCACAAACATATGCCCAAGCACAGAGGTTTCGGGAATTCTTGACGTCTGTGACCAGCGAACTTGAAAACGAAGTTGACCGCAAAGATTTGCAATTCGGACAAAGGGATTATTGGCGGAACTTAAAAGCATTGACACCCCGTCAATTTCTCGCATGGCTTGCAATCTTTCCGTAAAAGATACTTCAATATCTCTAAGTTCTTCGTCAAAAAAGTTCAAAGTTCTGATTAGGTTAAATTCCCATTTTGAAGCAAATAAATGGGACGCACTTAAAATTTTATCAGCCAAACTTTCATCTTCACTTTGACATTTAGTTTTGTGGTAGGCAACCATTTTTTGCCAAAAATGTTCATTGGCAGGTTTGATAATTGGCTCAAGTTCATTTAATACCCATGAAGTAAGTTCTTCAAAATGTTCTTTATTTTCTTGAATACGATAAAAAATCGGGGGCTTTATATCTGTGATTACCAATCTGTAAAAGTAATCAAAAAGACAACCTTCAATCAATTGTTGCCCAAGCATTACAGCACTTTCATTGTCCATTTTTCGGCATTGCAAGCGATATAAAAGAAAAGCTGTGATCATTTTATGTGCTTGCTTGTCGATTTCATAAAGTTCTGTTGGGCGTAATTTATCATTCCAACGACGCATACTGGAACCTGAAAAAATAAACTGCAATAAACTTTTACGAATTTTAGTCATTATTTTAGCCTTAAATTTAAAATTATTGTTTTTTAATATATTTATTTTCAAAATCAGAAATTTTCATGGGACGATCAAAATAATAGCCTTGCCCCTTTTGACACTTCATTTGAGTTAAAAGTTCACATTGTTCCTTTGTTTCAATTCCTTCGGCAACGGATTCAAGATGGTTTAGACTATTACAAATATCAATTGCCATTTGAGTTATGATTTGAGATTTCTCATTTTTACCAAGTTTATCAATCAAGCTTTTATCAAGTTTAATTTCACTAAAATCAGCAGAAACAATAATGGAAAGGTTTGAATAACCTGAACCAAAATCATCAAGAGATACGGAAAATCCTTCATTTGTAAAATTTTGAATAATGGTTGTCAGAAGCTCATCGCTGATGGAATTCATGGTTTCGGTAATTTCAATGATGATTCTGGAGGGATCAACCTCATATTGTCGGCAAATCTGTGCCAAATCCTTTTCAAGTCCTATTTTAGAAAGGGATAACCTTGAGAAGTTGACGGAAAATTTAATTTTATCATTATAACCTTGTTTTTGCCAATTACTGATCAGCTGATTGACTTTTTCAAAAACAAAAAAGTCGATCAGAGAAATAATATCTTCTTTTTCATAAAAAGGAATAAACATGTCGGGGAATTGTAAATTTCCTGACTGATCAAATTTTCTTACCAAAGCTTCTGCCCCGGAAATAGTTTTGGTTTGCAAATCAATTTGAGGCTGTAAATAAACAGTATATCGCCCTTGTTTAATTTCAGATTCTAAATTATTTGCTAAAATTTTACGAAATGTAAAACTGCTTACTTCATCGGAGCTTAAAACATTAGAGGATTTTTTCTTATCCACAATATGCTTATCAGATATTTTACTCCAAGAATATCCAATACTTAGATTTAAAAGCTCATTATCGGCAACTTTTTTACGAAGTAAGCTTATGGAATTATTAAATTTATCTTCTTCAATATTTTCACAAAAGGCAATAAATTCATTGCCACCTATTCGATAAATATTATCTTCAAAAATTTCAACCAAAAACTTTGAGAGCTCAAGTACCAATACATCGCCAAACTTATGCCCCTTTGTATCATTAATAGTTCTGAGTCCCATTAAATCAATATAAGCAATTCCAAAATTATCAGGCAGTTTTTTTTCAAGTTTTTCAAGTAGTAAGCGATAACTATTTCTATTTTTTAAGCCTGTCAACATATCTATATAGCTTAAATTATGAAGCTTTTTAATTAAATCGCTTTTATCAAAAAAGTCGGCAATAAATGTTGTTACCGCTTTAATCAATGATGATTTTTTAATATGTTTTTTTGGATTATCCACGCCGATAAAGCCTGTGAGATTACCATCAAAATCACGAAGTGGAGCTGTTATCAAAGAAGAAATTCCTTGGTCGTTTAAAACTTTATATTCTTCAGATGCGGGATCCAGCTCCTCTGTAACGGAATCAATAAAAAATTCACCACTTTCTTCAAATTTGTTAAACCATGTGGCAACATTTGCGGCGTCTATGGCTTGTAAATTTTCAATTTGGGGAACAATTCCAACCTCACACCATTCATGTGTATTAATAATAATGGATTTTTCCTTGTCGTATGAAAAAATATATCCTCTTTCGGCATGGTGGTAAGTGGCAACAATTTGTAGTAATTTATGGATACTTTCATCGGGGGGAACATTTGAATGTAAAGTTTCTATGGCATAGTTTAAAACTTGTTCTTGTTCAAGTTTTTCCTTGATGTCTTTTTCCAAAAGAGCTTTTTGGGTAACATTGGTGGCAACCTCCAATCTGGCCTTAACACCGTCAAGGTCAATTAAAGTATCACGCAAGGAAAAGTAATTATCAAATACGGGATTATAATATTCCCAAACATAAAATTCACCTTCTTTTAAAAGGTGATTGGTACAAAAACTACAGGGTTTGTCTAGGCCTTGCAAAATTTTAAAGCATTTTTTATTTTTCCATACTTCTTCCTGTGGGTTACCAATTAAATTAAGTCCTGCCTTATTTAAATAATAAAGTTCATAGGTTTCAATGTCAGATATATATACAACATCATTGACAATATTAGTTACAAATGCAGAAAAATCGTTATAATTCATAATTAAATCCATTTAACAATAAATTTTGAACTGCTTAAAACTATTTCATATTATATGAAATTTTAATCCGATTGACAAGAAAAACATAATATATCAAATTTAAAGACCATGTCATATTGCACGTCAATCCGTTTTTGTGTTTTTTGAGGGGGAAAACCACGTTTTAAGGAAACGCTTGTATGGTTTTCTTAGAAATATAAAATTTAGATTTAATCAGCGTTTCCTTAAATTTGTGGTTAAACTTATTTTATAAGAATTTTTTTAAAATGACTGAAGATATATTTAATTTTTTTTAAAAAATCATATTTTTTGTTGACAGTCTATAAAAAAAAAACTATTTAAACTCTTTGCGATTTAAGCGAGACAGGAGAAATATACATGAAAACTTATAGCCCAACCCCAGAAAACATTAATCGTGAATGGTTTTTGGTTGATGCTAATGATCAAATTTTAGGTCGCCTTGCTTCTCAAATTGCTCATCGCTTACGCGGTAAGCATAAACCAGAGTTTGCACAGCACATGGATAATGGCGATTTTATTGTAATAATTAACTGTGAAAAAATTAAAGTAACAGGTAATAAATTAAAACAAAAAAATTACTACAGCCATTCCGGCTATGTTGGAAGCCTAAAAGCAGTTAGTCTTGAAAAACAATTGGCTCAAAAGCCTGAAGAAGTAATTAGAGCTGCTGTTCGTGGTATGTTACCAAAGAACCGTCTTGGACGTGCCATGTTAAAAAAATTAAAAATTTATACCGGTTCTGAGCATCCTCATACAGCTCAAGACCCTAAGCCTTTGACATTTCATAGCTAGGAGTACCTATGTCTACCCAATTTGATTACGGTACCGGACGCCGTAAAACAGCAACAGCACGCACCCGTTTATATGCAGGAAGTGGAAATATTGAAATTAATGGTCGCCCCATGGAACAATATTTTCCTCGTAAAACCTTGCAAATGATTATTCGTCAACCACTTGTTCTTACAAAAAATGTTGACCGTTTTGACATTAAAGTTAATGTTAAAGGCGGCGGTGTTACAGGACAAGCAGAAGCAGTTCGCCACGGAATTTCTCGTGCACTTTTACAAGTTGACAGCGAACTTCGTCCGTCTCTTAAACGTGCCGGATTTTTAACCCGTGATGCTCGTAAGAAAGAACGTAAAAAGTATGGACTTGCCGCCGCAAGAGCTCGTTACCAATACTCAAAACGTTAATTCATACTTCTCCGGTCCGCAATTTAAATGCCCTTTTTATTTATTGCAATTCCACATTGAATCATTTGGCGAGCCATTTGGTTCAATGTGGAAAACACAATAAGGGGCATTTTCTTTCCTTATAACTTTTCTGAAATTTGAAAAGTATGCGGAGTATATATGTCTGAGCCCAGATTAATAGAGGCCATAAGTAAAAAAGCTTGTATTATATTAATTGGTATGGCCGGTGCCGGCAAAAGTACAACTTCCAAGGCTTTGGCAAGACGCCTATCATGGGCTTTTGCTGACAGTGATCATATTATTGAATCAGTTTATGGAACCCATTTACAAAATATTGCCAATGCCTTAACCAAGGAAGAATTTTTAGACACAGAATCTTTTTGTATTCAAAGGCTTAGGTTAAATAAAACAGTTTTGGCAACAGGTGGTTCCGTGATTTATCGCGAAAATAGTATGAAACACCTTGCGAGCTTGGGACATATTGTTTTTTTAAATGTCAGTCTTGGTTTGATTTTGGAAAGAATTGCCAAAAATCCCGATCGTGGGCTAGCCATTGCTCCGGGACAAACCATTGAAGATCTATTTTATGAAAGAGAAGCACTTTATAAAAAATATGCACATTTTGTGATTGATGCCGATGATAAAAATCCAAGTGCTTGTGTTGATGAAATTATAAAAATATTGCCAAGTGATTTATTAATTGATTAAAAAATTTAATCGGTTAAACACTTGTCAAACTCTAAGTTAGAACTTATATTATAAGTACGAAAATTAAATAAATGCGTTTGGCATTGACCATATTAGGAGATAACATGAAAGAAGGCATACATCCAAAAGTACATAATGCAAAAATTACTTGTGCATGTGGTTTTCAAGTGGAAGCTATTTCTTCAAAAGGTGATAGTGTAACAACTGAAATTTGTTCAAACTGTCATCCTTTCTACACAGGTAAACAACGTTTTGTTGATACAGCAGGAAGAATTGATCGTTTCCGTAAAAAATACGCAAAATTTGACAATAAATAAATTGCTTTTTGCCGTGAGGCAAATTGTACTTTATTATTTTGCCTCCTCAGTCTACCAATAAAGTTTAATTGGCTACTGCGGAGGCTTTTTTTTTAGGAAATACTGATTAATTCCGCAAACTGAATTAATCAGAAAGGCACACTGCCTTTACTCGCCCTTTGGGACGCAAAAATCGTGGTTTTTGCTCTCGTTTCGGCGTGCAAAATAGTCATTTAATGTCTATTTTGTAAGAAAACGCTTTTGTATTTTTGTGAAATTTTAAAATTTTGATTTAATCAGCGTTTCCTTAATATTAAATTTTGTAAAAAAAGGAAAACTTATGTTTGATAAACTTGAAAGCCTTGAGAAACAATATATAAATTATGAAACTGAACTTTCTCAGCCTGAAATATTTGAAGATCAAGACAGATATAAAAAAACAGCCAAAGCCCATGCAGATCTTGGTGAAGTTGTTGAAAAATATAGAAAATATAAAAGTGCAAAGGTACAATCAGAAGAAAATCAACTCTTATTGCAAGACAGTGACCCTGATATAAGAGCCATGGCAGAAGAAGAGCTGGCAGTTTTGCAAGAAGAAATTCCAAGCCTTGAGCAAGAGCTTAAAATCATGCTTCTTCCCACTGACCCCATGGACGAAAAAAACATTGTTCTTGAAATCAGAGCCGGAACGGGTGGCGATGAAGCTGCCATTTTTGCCGGTGATTTATTTAGAATGTATTGCCGCTATGCGGAAAGAATGCATTGGAAAGTTGAATTAATGGCTGAACACCCATCTGATAACGGTGGATTTAAGGAAGTAATAGCTCTGATTTCTGGGCAAAGGGTTTATAGCCGTTTAAAATATGAGTCAGGAACTCACAGAGTCCAAAGGGTTCCACTAACCGAAACTCAGGGACGTATTCACACCTCTGCCGCCACTGTTGCAGTAATGCCGGAAGCTGAAGAAGTGGACGTGGATATTAAACCTGATGATTTAAGAATTGATTTTTATCGTGCATCAGGTGCAGGCGGACAGCATGTCAATAAAACAGAATCTGCTGTTCGTATTACCCATTTGCCAACCAATACTGTTGTGACTTGTCAAGATGAAAAATCCCAACATAAAAATAAGGCACAGGCCATGAAAGTACTTGCATCTAGGATTTTACAAGCTGAACAAGAGAGAAAGCATAATGAAATGGCTGCCGACCGTAAATCTCAAGTGGGAAGCGGTGACCGTTCCGAAAGAATCAGAACCTATAATTATCCTCAAGGGCGAATTACCGATCACCGAATTAATTTGACTCAATACTCCCTTGATCGCTTTATGGACGGAGAAATTCAAAACATGATTGAATCCTTAACCACATTTGCCCAATCCGAAGCTCTTAAAAATGAAGGGATTTAATTTTTTGAGGTAATAATGGCAAAACTCAAAGAAAGTTATCAATGCCGTGAATGTGGGGCAAAATCTTTACAGTGGAAAGGTCAATGTAGTGCCTGCCAAGCTTGGAATAGCTTGGAGCAAGTTACTGTAAAAGTTGGTGTAAAGAAAACAAATTTACAACATGTTAAAAAAAATACGCCCATTGCTTTGCAAGATGTTACTGTTGAAAACTATCAAACCTTTGGCAGTGGACTTGAAGCCCTTGATAAAATCCTTGGCAATGGTTTTGTGCCGGGAGCGGCCATCTTGGTTGGGGGCGAACCGGGCATAGGTAAATCAACATTGCTTTTACAATTGGCAGGGGCTGTTGCCTTGGCAAAAAGCCCCAATCAATCTAATCAGCAGGATCATCGGCAGACTCAACAACAGACTCATCAGCAGACTCATCAGCAGACTCATCAGCAGGCTCATGAATTTCATAATCAAAAACAAATTGTTCTCTATGCCAGCGGTGAAGAGTCTTTGCCTCAAATTAAAAACAGAGCCGAAAGATTAGGGGTTTTAAATGAAAACCTTTTGGCAATTTCAACTTCAAGAGTTCAAGATATATTAGATATTTTAGAAGTTAATAGCCCCGATCTGTTGATTGTCGACTCCATACAAACCTTAATTTCCGATTATGCCGAAGGCTTGCCCGGGAATGTCAGTCAAGTTAAGGCCTGTGCAACCGAACTTGTGGAAATATGCAAAAAAAAGCATTGCACCTTAGTTTTGGTTGGGCATGTCACCAAGGAAGGAGATTTGGCAGGGCCACGCCTTTTGGAACATTTAGTGGATACGGTAATCAGTCTTGAAGGAGACAGGCGACAAGTTTTTCGGATTTTAAGGGTACTAAAAAACAGGTTTGGCCCCAATCAGGAATTACTTGTTTTTCAAATGCGCCAACACGGACTTGAAGTGGTTGAAGATCCTTCAACATTTTTTCTTGGCGAACGTGACACCAGCCTTTCAGGCACAGCCGTTGTCATGGCAGTTGACGGACAAAGAACCTTTGCTGTTGAAATTCAAGCCCTTGTTTCTAAAACATATTTGGCAATTCCAAGAAGAACAGGTCTTGGATTTGATGTGAACAGACTACATTTATTATTGGCTGTTTTAGAAAAAAGGCTTAGATTAAATTTTGGCCAAGTGGATATTTATGCCAAGGTCGGCGGCGGAATGAAGTTACAGGAACCGGGTTTGGATTTAGCCCTTGTTGCCGCAATTTTATCTTCATTTTATGATATTCCTCTGCCTGAAAGGGCTTCTTTTTGGGGCGAAGTGGATTTAAATGGTCAAATTCGCCCTGTTTCAGCTCCCGAACTAAGATATAAACAAGCCAAAAGGTTAGGATATAAACCTATTTTTTGCCCAAATTCACCTGAAATTAAAAGCAACCTTAAAACCGTCGCTGATTTACATTCCCAACTGTTTAGACGAAGCTAAGAAAGTATTGATTAATTTTTCTTGGGGAAAACTTTTCCCCCAAACCCCACGTGATTCCGGAATCACGTGGGGGCAAAGCCCCCAAATTGGAATAAGGTGATAATTTATAATATGATTTTGAGAATTTGCAAAACCTGAATGATGTGACTTCATTATAAGAGATTTTTGTTATGTCGGAAAATAAAATTAACAATTTGATTGAAATTTTTAATAAGATTTCAAGCCCCATAAATATAGCCTGTTCAGGAGGGCTTGACAGCAGACTTTTGGCATTTGTTGCCAAGGAATATGGTTTTCAAGTCAATCTTTTGCATATAGTTGGACAACATATTGATCAAGTTGAAACAAGATATTTAAAGGAATTTGCTCATAAATACGATATGCCATTAACTTGTATTAATTTTGATTTATTTCAATTTGATAAATTGGTTCATAATGACAAATTGCGATGTTATTATTGTAAATATGAAGTTTTTTCCGACATGCTAAAGCATTGTGAAAATAAAATTCTTTGTGACGGTACACATTTTGATGATTTTCAAAGTTATAGACCGGGATTAAAGGCTCTTAAAGAATTAAATATTTGTTCACCCTTTGCCCTTGCCAAGTTTACTAAAACTGAGATAAAACAATTGGCTGTGGAAATTAATTTGGATAATCCAAATCAAAACCCAAGGCCTTGTTTGCTGACAAGATTTGATTATAATGTTATAATTACAGAAGAAAAAATAAATTTTATTCAATTTGCCGAAGAAGAATTACAAAAATTATTGGCAAAAAATTTTGTAAACTTGCCTGAATTTAGAATTAGGGAAATATTTTCAGATAATTATGAAGTCCATAGCAATAAAGAGATCAATTTTAATATAATTCAAGATTTAAAAATTTCACTGGAAAAAAATAATTATTTTTTTAAATCTTTAAACTTCACAAAACTAGAGAAATTAAGTTCTTACTTTGACGTGAAGCTATAAATTTTTGAAAAGTTTTAAATATCTATTAATATTATACGTCAATCTGTTTTTATCTTTTTTATTGAAAGAATAGTTGAATATGCCTATGAAACTGTGATCAATAAACAGGAATAAAATTTCTACATTATTACATTCGTATCTTATGTGAATTTTAACAAAACTGATGATGTGAGTTGCCAAATCCACAAGACAAAATTTTTTAAACCTCCTCGCAATTGATAATACATATATTGATTTAATCTAATAAATATAGTATATTATGCCAAAATTATAATAAAAGTCACCCTAGACCGCAAATCAGAATGACGATTCTGATATTTTTTACATTAATTTATGTTGACATACCATAGTAAATAATGTTAATAATGCTCTCGTGATGTGGAGAGATGGCAGAGCGGTTTATCGCGGCGGTCTTGAAAACCGTTGACGTCGGGA
>CAYJGE010000034.1:0-22837 GCA_964369835.1 uncultured Mailhella sp. | reverse complement strand
GATTCCGGATTGAGGGGGGAAACCCCATTTTTTTGAAAAAAATGAGTTTTCCCCCTCAAACGTAAGCAATTGCTTCCCCCCTTCCTGAAAAAACATTTTTTCAAATAACAATATAACTATTTTGATTTATTAATATTTTATTTAATGTCTAAAATCAAAAATCATGCCATAATTATGGTTTTTTAAAATCGGAATGGCGTGGTTTTATATAGAATTTGTATGCAGAGATAAAATATGACTGATTAGAAATCTCTGCACAATTCATTGTGCAAAGGTTTCATGGAGTGTTTACACCGTAAACACAACCGGCAAAAGATTTTTTTGGCAAGAATAGAAACAACATAAATTTCTTGGGCACGCTTTTGTCGTTAAATGATTGCCCTAAAAAATTTTTTTGGCGTGCCTTTTACCTCTGCACAAAAATTTATCTAAAAATAAAAAATTTCATTCTAAAAACAGATTTTTATTTAAAATTAATAATTGTGCAGAGGTCTCGATTACAGTATTTGACAAGACAGTCAAATAAACATTTGTTTTATTTTTTTATTTAAAACAATACATTACCATATTTTTTATTATGTAACATCTAATTTCTTGCATAAATTAGAATAATATTATATGTTTCTGAGGATTTAAAAAACTGATTTCAAATTTGTTTTTTTGTTTTTTCAGAAAGAGAAAACTTGAGCATATTTTCATAAATATTCAATAAAGTATAGTCATATTGATTGTATAAACGATGAAAACTTATTACTTATGAAATATGCTATTTAGCCAAGCGTCATGGTTTGACTAAAGAAAATAAGCTTTCCTCTCCAAAAAAATTAAATGAACAGCAGTGATTTCTTACTATTAATATTGTTTTACATGTTTTGTGGGGTTATTTATGGGCGATGATACGCTCTTACAGGCAAAAATTATTATTTCAGGTACAATTGTTGAGTTTTTACAGGATAACACAGTTCAAATAGCCTATGTTATTGAAGCCCAAAATGAAAAATTAAAATTGATGCTTCCAAACAGACGAGAAACATCTCTTTCAACAAATCGTATTTTACCTTGGATAGGTCCTTATTATTCTGACTCTAAAAGTAAGGATGATATTATTAATCTTTTAAATAAGCACAAGGAAGAACGTAAACACATTCAACAAAACCTTGATGTTTATGCTCTTTGGGAAATGGTGCAAGGTGAAGTAAAAACAGAACAAATCAAATTTTTTGCTGATTTTTTCCACACCAATCCAAGCTTTGATATTTTAGCAGGTTTTGCCAATGCTCTTTTGGAACATAAAACCTATTTTAAATTTCAAAACCCATGCTTTGAAGTATATACCACTGAAATTGTAGAACAAAAACTTGAAATAGAAAAGCAAAACAAAGATAAAGAGGTTTTGGTCGGAACAGGAGCAAATTGGTATAATTATTTATGGGAATTACATTTAAAAGATCTGGTATATGACGGAAACTCAGACCTTGAGCCTAAAGATGAAATGGCTAAAAAATTTGAACAATTATTAAAATCACGCATTGTTGACCCTGAAAGTCAATATGATGAAGGTCTTTGGAAACAAATTGTCAAAAAATTACCCGAAAATAATCATTTGGCTTTATTAATTGCCACAGCTTGGGGAATTGTTCCTAAACATTATAATTATTGGCTGGCTGCTGCCGATTTTGATCCAAGCCCCAACTTTGCCGATGAATTTTCAGATGAATTTCAATACGCCGAAAATTTGATGGCTTCCTTGGAAGAGCTTGGAGATGAACCAAAAACCACAAAATTACGAGAATATAATTTTTCAGGTACGCAAAAGTTATACTCAAAAGATATTACAAATTTTAAATCAAATGAAATATCTTCTCTAAGTTTACAGCTAAGTCAAAAGTTTAATAAAAATGAACAAAAAACTGTTCATACAGAAGATAAAAAATCAAATCTAAAAAACCCTTTACCTTATTCCAATGATTTTTCAGAATTAAAGCAATTCTTTGAGCCCTTTTTTGCCAAAGATTTTATTAGCATTGACAGTGCCAGCACAAATGACATAGATGACGCCTTTAGTCTTGAAAAAGATGAAGAAGGTAATTTTGATGTTTATATAGCTCTTGCCTGCCCTGCTTGTATTTGGAAATTTAATTCTGATTTTGACAAATTATTTTTACAAAGAAGTACAAGCCTTTATTTACCTGAAGCAACATATCATATGTTGCCTCATAAATTTTCCACCGACTTATTCAGTTTAAACAGTGGCAAGATAAAACCCTGTTTAATTTGTCATTGCAAGATTGCACCAAGTGGTGAATTAGTTGAAAGTTCCTTTGATTTTATGCGAGCAAAAATCGCCGATAATTTACATTATCAAGCTTGTGAATTTGTTTTAAATTCAAATGATAATGATGAAAAATCCTCTGAAATTTTGCATAATTCAGAAAATGAAAATGACTTTTTTCTAAATTATATGGAAAAAGATTTTGATCAAACAGAAAAAACTTCACAACCCAATGTAAATCCGATTGCCCGTGAAAATGCAGAAAAATATTTGACTCAGCTTGAAACAGCCCTTGAATTTGCCAAGATAAGATTAAATTGGCGAATAGAACAAGGTGCTGTAATCATAGAAAAACCTGATTTATCCATAGAACTTGAACAAATAGATAATACAGAAGATATTAATGTAAAACTTGAACTTCAAACAGCAAACCCCAAGGCTCAATTAATTGTTTCTGAACTTATGGTTTTGGCAAACTCTGCCTTGGCTAATTTTGCAATTACAAATGATTTGTCATTAATTTTTAGAACTCAAGATATTGCTTTGCCAAAGGAAATGGCAGGAGTTTGGACAAAACCACAAGATATTGCCAAGGTTGCACGTTGTCTTAGCAGTGCAAATACAGAAACAAATCCAAAACCCCATGCAGGACTTGGCATAAAAACATATTCACCTGTAACTTCACCGCTTCGTCGCTATATTGATTTAGTTAATGAAGCTCAATTATTACACTTTTTATATGCTAAAGAAAAATTGTGGAACAAGGAAGAAATGGATAATTTATTATTAAATATCCATATTTATAATGATAAAGTAAACTTAGTACAAAGAATGAGACCTAAATACTGGCTCTTTGTTTACTTGCAACAGGAAGCAAAAAGACAAGGAGAAAAGTGTGGCTTTAAAGCCATTATTTCCGATGAAAATGATACTTATGTTACAGTAACATTATGCAAAGAACAAATTACAGTCAGAGCAAAGCATCATATTTTTGGTGAAAAAGCTGTCCCCGGACAAGAAGTAATGCTTAGACTTGGAAAAATTAATCCCTTAAAACAAGAAGTAAGTATTTTAGCTTCTGAATTTTTAAATTAATTATATAATTATATAATTATATTATATAGTTAATCACATTTTTTTTAATATTGACGTTGATATGTTGATATGCTAAAAATTTTTATCAATTAGTTTAGCTAACTTGACTGTTCATTTTAAAAAATTTATGTTTCATATTTTTTAGAATAAACCATATTTTTTATTTATTAAGGATTAAAAGAATGACTACCGATGATAGTAACAAAAATGAAATAAAACCGGTTTATCCTGATAAGTGGTATAATTTCATATTAAGTAAAAAAGCACAAAACTTTATTTTATGGTTGATTGTAATAAATGCTCTGACGCTTGGCATGGGAACATCAAGCTACTTAGTTGAAAATTATGGAAGTATTCTTTCTGCCTTTGAGTTTATCGCTCTGACAATTTATACAATAGAACTTGTATTAAAATTTTTGGCATTAAGAAACAGATTCTTTTTAGACGGTTGGAACTCTTTCGATTTATTAATTGTAGCCATAGCCTATATCCCTGCCATTGGGCCCCTTGCCGTATTGCGATCTTTAAGAGTTCTTAGAGTAATGCGACTGATTTCAGCTGTACCAAGACTTAGAACCATTGTGCGCTCATTAGCCTTGTCACTGCCAAGTATTGGTTGGATCACATTTTTATTGTTCATAATGTTCTATATCTTTGCAGTAATGGCAACCCACTTATTTGGTTCAGCATTTTATGAATGGTTTGGAACTTTGGGCAATACTTATTACACATTATTCCAAGTTTTAACCCTAGAAAGTTGGTCCATGGGGATTGTTCGCCCTGTGATGGAACAATTTCCCTATGCTTGGCTTTTCTTTGTTCCTTTCATTTTGCTTACCTCATTTGTAGTATTAAATGTGTTTATCGCAGTAATCGTTGGAGCCATGAGTGATGTGCGTTCCGAAGAAAAAATGAGTGAAGCAACAGAAGAATTACAGGAACAAAAAACCAGTATTGCTAATCAACTTGATCAAGAAATACGAATATTACAAGAACAATTGGTAAGACTGGAAGCATTAAAAATCAACCTTGAAGAAGAAAAGAAAATTCAAGATGAAAAAAATTAATTTTATAATATATAAAATTACACGTCCCTAACTCAGTTGGATAGAGCGTGATTCCGGTTTGAGGGGGAAAACCACGTTTTTTTGTGAATGAGTTTTCCCCCCTCAAACGTAAGCAATCGCTTCCCCCTTTCCTTAAAAAAACATTTTGTCAAACAACAAGATAACTATCTTGATTTATTAATATTTTTTCAATGTCTAAAATCAAAAACCATGCCATAATTATGGTTTTTGAAAACCGGAATGGCGTGAGTTGGATAGAGCGTTAGAACTTGAATGTTGGACGTTCTCGTTCCTACCGGATAAAAAAAAATTACGCGTCCGTAGCTCAGTTGGATAGAGCGTTAGCCTCCGGAGCTAAAGGCCGCAGGTTCGATTCCTGCCGGACGCGCCACAGAAGCGGCCAAAAATCTCGTAGTCGCGCCACAGAAGCGGCCAAAAATCTCGTAGTCGCGCCACAGAAGCGACCAAAAATCTCGTAGTCGCGCCACAGAAGCGGCCAAAAATCTCGTAGTCGCGCCAAAAAAATAAGCTGTAAAAGCTTGATAATCAACGATTTTTGAGAGAAAACCAAGAAATACTTATTGGTTTTCTCTCTTTTTTGTCTGTTTTGATAATGGGTATGATAGCTTTCTGATTAATTTAGTTTACAAAACTAATCACTGCTTCCTTAATAAATTTTTTATTAAGGAATTTTAAGTAGTTATTATATAATTAAAACTATATAAACAAAACATAATGACATGCCTTAAAATTAAGCAAGAATTATTTTTATTTACAAAAACATAATTTTAGCATACAAGAGTCTAAGTTAATAGAAAAAATATTAATCCAAGATGAAATAGTATCCATCATATCTACACAGGGAGCTTTATGTACACAAAAAATGCCATCGGCAATCTCATTAATCGTTATAGGGCAGTGCTAAGTAAATGCAATATACTTAACAGTTTGGGCTCATTAGCCCTAGTGTCATTTTTAGGCACAGGGCTTTTACTAAGTCCCATGCTTATTGGCTTAGCCAATGCAAAAACCAATAATAGCACCATTACAACAGGTGGCTTTGTTGTATCTCCACCTGATTCTACCCTCATAAATAATGGAAATATTTTAGGTGGACATTATTTTCTTGACCCTGTTTACAATGTTAATTCCTATGCCGGTATGTATGGTAGTCACTCTGCTGGCAGTATAGATTATTTCTTCACAAATACAGGAACTATTGACATTAGCAATATAAGCTCCGTAACAAGCGGCCCCAACGCCAGCGCCCGAGCCTACGGCATGCATGCTTTTGGTACAGGTAATCACACTTTAACAAATTCTGGTGATATTATTGTGTCAGCAAAAGGCGGAAATGCTAATTCTAATATCGTCAACGTCGACGCCTACGCCTACGCCTACGGCATAAATGCTGATGATGATGGCAATCACACTTTAACAAATTCAGGTGATATTATTGTTAGAGCTGAAGGCGGAAATGCTAAGGCTAGCGGTATACGCATAAACGCCAACACCAACGCCTTCGCCTACGGCATGTATGCTGATGGTACAGGTAATCACAGATTGACAAATTCAGGTGATATTGCTGCTACTGCCACAGGCGGAAAAGCTGATTCTAGTAACGTCATCGCCTACGCCTACGCCTACGCCTACGGCATGTATGCTAATGGTACAGGTAATCACAATCTAACAAATTCAGGTGATATTATTGGTAGAGCTGAAGGCGGAACAGCTGATTCTAGTGTCTTCAACGCCTTCGCCAGCGCCGAAGCCTACGGTATGAGAGCTTATGATATAGGCAATCATAGTTTAACAAATTCAGGGGATATTACGATTACTGCACAAGGCGGAACAGCTAAGGCTAACAACGCCAAGGCCTACGCCAACGCCAGAGCCTACGGCATGGCTGCTGATGGTAAAGGTAATCACAATTTAACAAATTCAGGTCATATTACTGTAACAGCTAGAGGCGGAACAGCTAATGCTGACAGCACCGCCTATGCCCATGCTTTCGCCTATGGTATGTATGTTGAAGGAACTCCAACTGCTGAGCATTTAATCAATAACTATGGGATTATTAATGCCACAGCAACCAAAGGAAATGCAACTGATGCTACTAATAATTATGCAGCAGCTCATGCTTTTGAAGCCTTTGGAGATAATAACTATAGCGTTGGAACCTTTGCTACTACGCTTCAGCCTTGGACTGTTGCTACTAATGGCACAGCCGATACAGTTTTTGGTATACAGACTGGACAAAAAATCAACTTCAAAAACACAAGCCTAATTCTACGCCCAAGAGTTACAGCCCAAGGCGTAGAGCTTGGTCAAGTTTACAATGTTAGTGATATGATTGCTTTTGCTGATGGTATCTCTAGTAGCAATGGTGCTGTGTCCATTCCAACAGCCAACGAAGTCACAGGTAATATAGCTTCTGCCATTGCCGAAGTACCATTTTTAAAAGCAACCCTTATCAATGGTGCTGACCCACTAAATGCTACTGTGAGATTAGATAGCAATGTCAATGCTGATACCACGCCCGGCAATACTTCTGCCATACAAAGTATAACCTTAGTGCAAGGGCAGATGAGCAATATAGCAAGAGGAATATTACAAGCAAACTATAATGATATTTATGCAAGATTAAGTTCTGAAACAGGTTCTTCATTAGGTTCTTTGATTGAAGAAAACAAATGGACTGCATTCTTGACTCCCTATTTTAATCTCGCCGATAATAGCAAATATAATTTTGATGGCGATAGTGTGGGAGTTACAGGCGGAATTAATTATCATGTTAATGATAGCTTCTCATTCGGTGCTCATTTAGATTTTAATTATAGCAATTATGATGCTGATATTATGAATATGGACAGTTCATCAACATCATTTGCCTTAGGGTTGCATGCTAATTATAATATTATGCCTGAATGGTACATATCAGCTCAAGTAACAGGAGCATTCACCCAAACTAGCAATGATTATTCTAGCGATGCCAATCCTTACCTTCATGCCGATAATGATTATAATAGCAAATCATTATACCTAGCCATTAATTCAGGTTATGTATTTAAGCTTAACAATAACTTTAGCATCATGCCTGAAATTGGACTGAGTTATTTAACAATACATACTGATGCTTATGATGTTAATTGGAGTATAGCAAGTGCACATATACCTGCTTATGATATTAATTATAATGATAACTCCTATTCAAATCTATTCGGAAATATTAATATAAATGCCAGAGGTGAATGGGATTTAACAGATTATAGTGACATTGCATTAAATGTTGGTCTTGGTGTACGTCAGAATTTAACCGCCAATGATATTGAAAGCAGATTCCAAACTCTTGGTAATAGCTATACTACAAGTGCCACTGCTGATAATACAACTTTCCTTGCTGATATTGGTCTTGAGTATAATATGGGTGATGTAAGTGTTATTTTTAAATATAATGGGGAGTATGGGGATAATCAAGTTATGCATGGTGGAAGCTTGACTTTGTCTTTTGACTTTTAGAGCAGTTTCAATAAAAATTGCAATTGCTCTAGGGTGTGTTTCTAAATTCTTGTATTGCTTTATTCTGCTTCGCAAAATCAAGTGAGTTTTTCTATAACTTGTTTTTGCTTTGCAAAATCAAGTTGGGTTTTCTATTGTCATAAAATATAGGGGTAAACCAGTCAGACTTCCAATATCTGCGTCAAGCTGTAAATTTTATCGGTTATGTACGTAAGTACACGCCCTCTAAAATTTTTCGCCTTCCTTGCTCTTGAAAGCCTGCCTTATTTCACCCGCTATTTTATGACACTACCTCGCTTTTTGCTTGTCAAAACGAATAGTTATTAAATCGTTTATTCACTCTGTAAGGTAAATTTTCAATTTTTTATCATAAATAAAGTAACTCTTTATTATAATATTAAATAATTTAGAAACACACCCTAAACCAAAACGATATTCAAAAAGCAATCATTGAAACCTTGCATAATTATTAATTTTTAATAAAAATCTGTTTTTAGAATGAAATTTTTTATTTTTAAATAGATGTTTGTGCAGAGGTTTCATAACCATAAACCTAAAAGATAAAGAAGTTATTATGACAAATAAAGAAAATATTCTTAGTGTTCAAGCCCCTTCATCAAAATCCATGTCCCACCGCTTATTAATGGGGGCTGCACTTGCAAATGGAGAATCTACTGTATATAATGTTTTGGAAAGTCAAGACCTTAAACAAACCATGGAAATTTTAAGCCAAGCCGGTGCAAAATTTGAAAAACTTGAAAACAATGATTATAAGGTCATTGGCTCAAAAATGCGTGGTAAAGATGATTTTAATGAACCCTTATTTTGTGATGTGCATGAATCAGGAACAACTTGTCGGTTAATGACTGCAATTTTGGCTTCAGGCCTAGGTTATTTTTATGTTCATGGCTCTGAAAGAATGAACGAAAGACCAATTGGCACTTTAACAACTTGCCTTGAAGAATTGGGAACAAAATTTCAGTTTGAGAACAAAAATTATCCTCCTTTTATCCTTTTTGCCAATGGGCTTAAAGGTGGTGAAATTACAATTAGTTTAGAAGAATCAAGTCAATATTTATCAGGACTTTTGCTTGCAGCCCCCTTGGCAAAGGATAATATCACAATCTATATTGGTGGAAAACATGTGGTTTCATTTCCATATATTGGGTTAACTTTGCAGGCCATGAAAGTTATGGGAGCAAGTTTTGATGTTTGTATTCTCGATAAGGAAAAAAGTTCACCTGATAATAAGGTATGGAAATTAGTTGAATGGAAAAAATTGACTGAAATTGTTCCGGGTGAAACAAGATTTAGAGTACGTCCTTTTAAAGCAGATTCAGATATAAATAAAATTGGTTATAAATCAGGCGATTACCATGTTGAAGGTGATTGGTCAAGTGCTTCCTATTTGCTTGCGGCAGGCGCTTTGGGACAAAGACCGGTAAGAGTAGAAAATTTAAATAAACTTAGTTTGCACCCTGATCGTTATTTTTTAGAAATTCTTAAACAAATGAAAGCAAAGGTAGAATTTGGCAATGCCAAGGAAAATTCCATTACGGTTTATCCTTCCCATTTAATGGGCATTGAAGTAAATATGACCAATTGTCCCGACTTGGTTCCTACTGTTGCAGTTTTGGCCTCCTTTGCCCATGGGGAAACCAAAATTTATGGAGTAGAACACCTTAGAATCAAGGAATCGGATCGTCTTTTAGCCATGTGCCAAGAATTACAAAAAGCCGGAGTTGATATAAAAGAAATGGACGATGGACTGATCATTCAAGGTTTACATCCTCAAAAACCCTTGAGTCAAGCCATGAAAATAAGCTTAGAGCAAAAAAAAGAAAATTTGGAAAATTCCGATTTAGATTTAAATGAACAAATTGAACAAAGTGAACATTTAGATTATGAGCTTGAAGATGTCAAAAGTAATGTTGATACTTTTGAGTTAAAAGATAGGGAATTTACTTTTAGCAGTCATAATGATCATCGTATAGTTATGGCATTATCCTTATTAAATCTGCTTGGTGCCAAGATAAATTTTGATAGACCTGAAGTGGTTGCAAAGTCATTTCCAAATTTTTGGAAAATTTGGGAAGATATTTGTTGAAAATTTTATAGATATTAGATATAATTTTGACGCACATGATTTTTTACACTAAAAAGTGTTTGTTATACAGTATGTTGTAAAACATTGGTGTAATTCAATTAAATATAAAGGTAAAATTTAAATATAATGCGAAAATTTTATAAAAGTATTAGTCATAAATTAATAGGTTCACTTGCTTTTTCCAAAGCTCTTTTAAAAGCACCATCATCAATGGGAATGATTTGTCCAAGCAGTCCTTTTCTGACAAAACAATTGGCAAAACAAATTCCTGAAAATGTAATTTTGAAAATGCGTCAGCAAGTTGAACAAAATGACCAATCGGAACAAAATGAACAGGCCTATATTGTTGAACTTGGAGCCGGCACAGGGGCTGTAACCAGAGCTATTTTAAACAGAGGAGTTCCCCCAAGCAGACTGTTGATTTTTGAAAGAGATTCAACCATGGTCAGTCTTTTAAATCAGCGTTTTCCGGGGCTTAGAATTATTCAAGACGATGCTGCCAATATGAAAAATTATTTGCCCGAAAATTCTTATGTGGCATCAATAGTTTCTTCATTACCATTTGTTTCATTACCGCAAGCAGTAAGTGATAATATTATTTATGCCATTAAAAATCTACTTGGTGATAATTTATTGATTCAGTATACTTATGCCCTAAATAAAAAAACATTGTTGGAAGAAAATGGTTTTAAAATAAATAAAAAAAGAACTGTTTGGTTAAATCTTCCGCCAGCCCATGTACTTTGCTATACATTCAAAGCTTAAGAAAACACTGATTAATTTTCTCGGGGAAATTTTTTTTTGAGCAGTCCATAACACCACGTCATTCCGGATTGAGGGGAAAATCATGTTAAAAAAAATATTGCCAGTGGAAGCATATCAACTTTTTATGGATGATAAAACACAATTAGTTGATATACGTTCCGAAGCAGAGTTTGCTCAAATATCCATTAAAGGTTCTTTACTTGCTCCATTACCTGTGCTTAGCCTACAAAAAATTGAAGAAAAGCAAAACAAAGAACTCATATTTCTTTGTCGATCAGGAAAACGAACAGAAAATGCTGCCAAGGAATTATATGAATTATTTCCAAATGCCAAGATTTTGGACGGAGGAATTGAAGCTTGGAAAAAAGCAGATTTGCCCTTACGTTTGGGAAAAAATCAACCCATGCCACTTGATCGCCAAATTCTTATTGCTGCAGGAAGTTTAGTCTTATTGGGAGTTTTGGGAAGTTTGGTTTGGAATCCCCTTTTATTTTTGGCAGGTTTTGTGGGTGCAGGACTTGTATTTGCAGGTGTATCGGGAATTTGTGGACTAGGTAAATTACTGATGAAAATGCCTTGGAATAAATAATTAACACTAAAATAACAACTTTTATTTACCAAAAAAACTCTGCTCAGTTTATTGAGCAGAGTTTTTTTTTATGAAATAGTTTAATAACTGCCTTATAATTTTTTATATCAATAACCGACTACCCTAACTCTGCGATATATCAAAAAAACAAAAGCGGTGTCACGAGGACGAAGCCCTTAAGGGCTCCCTATTCCGTGGTCATGGCAATCTCCCCGTTAAAGGCTGTCCCCATAAAAGCTGTCTAATTTACCCCATTAAAACTTATAACTAAAACTCAAAGAGCCTCCATGGTTTTGATTATCACTACCAAATGCGCCATTATAGTTAGCACTTACGGTGAATTTATCGTGGGTCCATTCCAAGCCTGCTGAGGTGATGAAGGTTGTCAAGTCGGGTGTGGATTCTGTAATAAAGCGTGTATCAAAGAAGGTCATGCTTGATTCCATTTTATTGGCTGTTAAGTTTTGGCGAATACCCACGGAAACAAAAGGTTTTAATATGGATTGATTTTCAAGATTATATTGCCCAATCCAACGCAAGTTCAAGGTTCCGTAAAGGGCTGAATAATCGTTGGCATCATTATACACATTCATGTAATCTCCATTGTTATTCCACTTAATATCATTCTTGTCGGTGTGCTGATAGACATAGCTTAGTCCAATTTCAGGTGAAATGACATTATTTTCATTTATTTTATAGAGGTAGCCTGTATTTATTGCTGTGGTAAAGCTATAACCGCCGTATTCATCATTTGCTTGGTAGCGAGTAAAAGCACCTGTTTCATAGTCGCTCTCGGTTTGGCTGAATGCCATGGTGATTTGTCCGCCAACATACCAATTTTCATTGATATTATAATTTGCGTTCACACCAAAAGAAGTTGTCCACACATCACTGTCTGTATCATACATATCGGCATTTGAAGAGGAATAGTTCACGTCAAAGTGAACGCCTGCAGTGAATTTCTCGTTGAAAATGCGTGAAACACCGCCGCTTAAGCCAAAGCTTGAACCGTTTGAAGTGTCGGCATTGTTTGCACTTCCGTAGGGCGAGACATTGACACTCCATTTTGGAGATTGAGCAGAAGCGAGTCCTGTATCGAGTGTAGCCCCTGCAACAAAGGAGCTATATTTTTCTACAAAATTATCAACAAAGTCGCTTATAGCAATGTCTTGCGTGTTTGTGACAGAGCCTGAATTTGCACCGCTATTCATGGGTGAGCCTGAATTTGCACCTGTGCCGTTAAAGAATTTACCATGAGCCTCATTTGCCTCTGCTGTATTTTTAATATTAAAATTATTAATATATGTCTTTAAAGATGCAATTTCTTCGCCAAGTTGCTTATAACTTGGAATGTTTTTCGCTTCAGGCGGTAAGGCCTTATATGTGGTTTCAAAATTTGTAATTGCCGTTTTTAACTCATTTTGTTTTTCAATAAAGTGTGGGTTTGCTTTAAGTGCAGCAGGACCTGTAAGAGCCGAAGAAAAAATTGCACTGGCACTGAATTCTTTTAAAGTAACAGTAAATTCATCAAGCCCTTTGTAAAGAGTATTCATACTGAGAACAATTTCTGTATAGTTCTTAATTAATTGTTTGTCTTGAGTTATAGTCTTTTGCTCCTGCCCTATCTCCTCCATCCTCTGCTCCATACTCTGCTCATTCTTCTGCCCTATCTTCTGCCCTATCTCCTGCCCTATCTCCTGCTCCTTCCTCTGCCTCTCCTGCTCCTCCTTCTGCCCTATCTTATGCCCTATCCCCTGCTCCTTCCTCTGCCTCTCCTGCTCCCGCTGCTGCCTCTCTTGCAGCCATAGTTCCTCCTGCTTTAGTTCCTCCTGCTTTAGTTCCTCCTCCAGGTCAAGACTTGCAATAAGTTCTTGCAAATATGGAGTATTATCGATAAGCTTTTGAATATCTTGCTTTAATTTCAATAAATCTGAGAGAGATAAAATACCTGATAACTCGTCAAATAAATCTCCATTATTGTTTAAAAATTGCTGTAAGCCCAAGCGGTTGTTATTATTCAGTAAGGTGTTCAATTGATTGAGTGATTGTTGCAAACTTATATCAGTATTTTCATTGATAATTGCATGGAGTGCAATGCTTTGATTTGACGCATCTGTACCTGTGAGTGTGGCACGAAGCAAGCTTGAATCTGTGGTTACAGAGCCAATTTTGCCTGTGACTGTGCCTGTGTTTGTTGGATTGTTTATCATATCTCTGACGTAATACTCTTGTCCAAGCACAAAACCTTGCCCATAACCCGGGCGAGCAGTGAAAGCGGTGTTATCAAATTCAAGGATGCTATGATTTTCAAAAACATAGCCATGTTTTTTATAATCACGCAAGCTTGTGGCATATTCGGTGACGATGGTCAAGTCGTTATCCACATACACTTCCGCGTAATCGCCGTTGCTAGCAGTTGAATTGATATAGCCCGTATTGCTGAGAGTGGTGGTTCCGATTGTATTGCTAAAAATACCGTAAGCATCTCTATCACCATTTACATTGATGGTGCCATGGTTGACAATAGTGCCATTGGATATATCCATGCCGCGAGCATCTGCGTTCGTAGATGTGATGTCAATCTTTGCGTCGGTAGCATTTGTGAAGCTATATGTGTCGGGGCCACTGTTCGCATAAATACCTATTGAAGTCCCATTTCCTACCACCGTGATGGTACTTTTGTTTGTGATTATTGGGTCATTAATGCCAGTGGCTCCTGTTTCAATCCCATGCGTAATTGGGGAAGAGTTAATATATTCTGCCTGTGCATTTTCAGGCATGAGCATATTTGCGCCCAAAGAAAGGGAAGCGGTGAGCGAACCTACAATGGCTAAAGAACCAAAGACATTTAAAAGATTACATTTTTTCAAAACTGCCGCATAACGATTTTTTAAGTTTCCAAGTGCATTTTTTGACTGCATGGCTTACCTCGCATGATTTAGAATTTAAATAGGATATTGATAATTTAAAAAGTATAAATTACCTTAATATAGATTATGATAAATAGCAAGAAAAAGTAAAAAAAGGGGGGGGGTGGGTTCCCGATTTAGCGAGGAGATTGCCACACTCGTTTCACTCGTTCGCAATGACTGCCTATTTGTTTTTATTTCGTTAACCTTAAACAAAAATATATTAATGTTCATTCCTGTATGTTATTTTATAATCTTTTTTTGGCAAATGATAGCGTTTAAATAGCACTTGATGTGCTCCTTCATCCTTTGGTACTGACTTACCATGAAGGTACATTGATTTTGGACTTACCCAAAAATATAAGTCTCTGGAGTCACTTTTTGAACCAACCCAGCGTTGACTATTATTATAAGCATAAATATAAACTGTACTTTCATCTGTATATAAATTGACTGTTATTTCTTCCCAAGGCTTCACATTATACCAACCTATGGTTGCCCATAGTCCATTATTACGCCCTTCCCTATAATCCAGATAACGTACAGCAACATTAACAATGCTGCCTGTCTCATTTTTTATATCTAATGTTTTTTTTGCAACTGCATCAAATGTAAATAAAAAAATCGTTGAAAGAAAAAACAAGAAAAATATCATAAATTTATTTTTTTTCATCTTTTACCCTCCTTTTTTCTACAGCATTTCCAATAAATATTACACAATAAAACCTCTGCACAAAAATTTATCTAAAAATAAAAATTTTATTCTAAAAACAGATTTTTATTAAAAATTAATAATTGTACAGAGGTCTAAAATTATCCGAACAGCAGTAAAAAATTACATAAAACCTCTGATGAACACCACAAATATGATTACCGGTAAAACATAAGCCAAATAAGGGCGTAAATAGCGAGGAAATTTTAAACCTTGACCTGTGTTTGCTTCTTCAAGGAATTTATCAAAACCCCAGCCATAGCGTGAAGTACAAAATAGCAACATAATCAATGAGCCGCCGGGTAGTAAAACTTTGCTGACGATAAAGTCTTCAAGATCTAAAATATTTGTACCCTCACCAAGGGGCTGGATATGCGACCAAACACTAAAACCAAGAATACAAGGTAATACCAAGACAAGCATGAGCAAGAAGTTGACTATGGTTGCTTTTTTGCGTGACCATTCCCATCTATCCATGCAAAAAGAAATGATATTTTCTACAACTGCAATAACTGTTGTCAAAGCGGCACATGCCATGAAAACAAAGAATAACAGCCCCCAAAATTGCCCACCTTGCATTTCATTAAATACATTTGGCAAAGTTACAAATATTAGCCCGGGGCCTGCACCTGGTTCAACGCCATAGGTAAAACAAGCCGGAAAAATAATTACTCCTGCCATTAATGCCACAAAGGTATCAAGTCCCAAAATATAGGTTGCTTCACCTGTGAGTGTATTTTTCTTATTCAGATATGAACCAAAAATCAACATAGAGCCAATACCGACGCTAAGGGTAAAGAAAGCTTGATTCATGGCATCGTTTAATAAATTCCAAATACCTGCCTCCATGGCACGATCCAAGTCGGGAGCAAGATAAAAAGTCATACCTTCCTTGGCACCGGGAAGTAAAAGAGAATGAACAGCAAGGGCTATCATAATAAGCAACAGCCCCAGCATCATATATTTTACAACCCTTTCAACTCCCTTTTGCACTCCCATGACACAAACCCCAAAGCCTATGACAATAACAAGGACAGACCACAAATACATGTCTATCGGTTTCATTAACATTTGTCCAAAAAATCCACCAACTTGTTCAGGTGTCAAAGTGCTTAGACTACCATTACCCATATGCAAACAATAGGCCACAAGCCAACTGGCAACAGGAATATAAAACATCATCAAAACAGTTGAACCAATATAGCTAAACACTCCATATTTATGCCAATAAGTTCCTTTTGGCTCAAGCCAGTGAAAAGCATTTCCCATATTTCTTCTTGAAGCCCGACCAATGGAAAATTCCATGATAATAATAGGAAGCCCGACAGCAAATAAAAATAAAAGATAGGATAATACAAAAATCGATCCGCCATATTGACCTGCAATGTAGGGAAAACGCCAAACATTGCCAAGCCCAATGGCGCAACCTGCCGAAAGTAATAAAAAACCTAACCTTGACGCCAATTGCTCTCGAGAATTTTGTGACATAATAACCTCAGATAATGTTTATTTCTTATGGATTTATTTTTTACTTCTTGGAAGTCCAAAAGCAATGGTTATGATTACACCTACAAATAAAATCAGACAATACCAATTGGAACCTGCTATTCCTATGGGGGAAATTTTAGCAATGGAACCTGCCAACAATAATTGGGCACCATAGGGCAATAAACCTTGCAGAGCACAAGAAATCATATCCATTATACTGGCAGATCTTTTGGGATCAACATCATTTTTAGTGGCAATTTCCTTTGAAACCCCACCCGTAAGAATAATGGCCACTGTATTGTTTGCAAGGCAAACATCAGCAAATCCCGCTAAAAATCCAATACTTCCTTCACCTATTTTACGTTTTTTATTTTTATAATCAAGGGAATCTTCACTAAGATTTTCAGTTTTTGACTTGGCAAAACCATCTACTTTTGCCAATAACCAAGCAATACCGCCATTGCATTTAATTAATTCCCCAAGTCCGCCAAGCATCATGGATAAAATCATAATTTCATTCATGCTGGCAAAGCCCTTATAAATATCGCCTGAAAAAGTAAGTAAGGTATAACCATCATTATAAATCATGCCCACAATACCACAAAAGATAATACCTGAAAGTAAAACTAAAAATACGTTTATTCCGCATACAGCCATAATTAAAATGGCAATATATGGTAATACTTTAATAAATTCATAATCTTTTACTTCAACTGCTTGTCCTGATGAACCCCAAAAATATAAAATAACAACAGCGATTAAGGCACAAGGAAGAGCAACACGGAAGTTTAAAATAAATTTATCTTTCATTTCACAACCTTGAGTTCTGGTTGCGGCAATGGTTGTATCTGAAATCATGGAGAGGTTATCACCAAACATGGCACCGCCAACAACAGATGCCATTAAAATAGACAATCCAATATCTGTTTGAGTGCCAACCCCAAGGGCAATAGGTGCCATGGCAGCCACAGTTCCCATACTTGTTCCCATGGCTGTGGCAATAAATGCGGAAATAATAAATAGTCCGGGCAAAATAAAATCAACAGGAATTAGAGAAAGTCCAAAATTAACAGTAGCACTGACACCACCAATGGAAGAGGCCACAGTGGCAAAAGCTCCTGCCAAAATATAAATTAATGCCATTGTAATAATATTTATTTCGCCTACACCCTTAATAAATAAATTTATTTTTTGGTTGAGCTTTCCTTCTCCTTGCAACATGGCAAGAACAATGGCAGGAATAATGGCAACAGCTGCTGAAAGCTGATAAAAAGCCATACTCACATTCTTAAATGTTAAGTATGAACCTGTTCCGATAAATAAAACTAAAAAAATCACCAAAGGCAATAGCGCTGAGCCATTTTGTTTTGGATACATAAAACTTCCTCCAACATAGATAAAATAATAACAAAACCAAAAGCGAGGCAATTTTTGCATCGCTAAATTACTGTAGGCACACAAAACTTGTAAACACTAAGTAAACCTTATACTGTGAGCTATACAGCGGTCTCAATTTATTATTAATTCAAAGCATAGACAAGCTTTTTTTTTCCATTTTTTTATGTCATCCACGTCAATCCGTTTTTGTATTTTTTGAGGAGGAAAACCACGTTTTTTTGAAAAAAACGAGTTTTTCCCCCTCAAACTCCCCCTTTCCTTAAAAAACAAATTTTTATAACATATTGTTTTACATTTGTTTTTTAAAAAATAATTTTTTAAGTATTTTTATTTTTGAAAGTAATTTTCACAAGCGGATTGACGTGTATGTCATCACACGTCAATTCACATTAATCCACATTAATCCTCTTGTGATTTTTTTGAAATCCAAAAATTCAAAGTATCATAAAGTATGCTTGGGGTAATAGGTTTTGTAATATGGTCATTCATACCCCGTGAAATACTTGTTTCCCTATCACCTTTCATGGCATGGGCAGACATGGCAATAATGGGAAGTTTGGCATATTTTTCCTGTTCTCGTATTATCTTTGTTGCGGTATATCCGTCCATAACCGGCATTTGAATATCCATTAAAATGACATCATAATTATTTTTTTCCAGCATATTTAAGGCTTCTTGCCCATTTTCCGCAATATCCAAAGTATAACCGACTTTTTTCAAAGTTTCACTTGCAACAATTTGATTTATCTTATTGTCCTCCACAAGAAGTAAATGTCCGCCAATTTGTGATTTTGTTTTTGCATTTTCATCGGAATTTATACTTTGCTCTTGTGACAAAGAGGATTGCAAATCCAAGGGAAATACAGCAGTAAAGCTAAAGGTAGTTCCTTTATTAAGTTCACTTTCCACCCAAATATCTCCACCCATAAGACTGATAATACTTTTGGAAATAGCAAGCCCAAGCCCTGTTCCTCCGTATTTACGAGTTACAGAATTATCTGCTTGTGAAAAAGCTGAAAAAAGTTTTTCTATTTGTTCCGAAGACAGTCCAATACCTGTATCACTGACGCTAAATGTACAATGAAGTTCCTCATTGTTATGTATATTATACTCAGACTCTAAAATTATTTTTCCACCGGAATCGGTAAATTTAATAGCATTGCTGACCAAATTAAAAGCAACTTGCTTAAACCGCAGAGCATCGCCAAGAATGGGGGTTTTTGCATGTTCTCCACAAGATATATCTAAAGTTAATCCTTTCTCTTCACATACATGCCCATATAAATCGTAAATTTCTTTAGCTATATCATGCAAAATAAAAGGTTGCCTTTCTATTTCAAGCTTGCCGGATTCCATTTTAGAAAAATCCAAAATATCATTAATAATACGCATGAGATTTTTGGCTGAAATATCAATTTTTTCCACATAGTTTTTTTGTGTATTGTCTAAAGATGTTTCTTCCAAAAGATGTAATAATCCTAAAATACCATTCATTGGCGTGCGAATTTCATGGCTCATATTGGCTAAAAATTCACCTTTGGCCTTGGTACTTTGTTCTGCAATTTCTTTAGCTTCAAGCAAAGCTTGTTCATTTTCAGTAATTTCTTTAAGCATGGCTTTTTGCTCTCTCAAATCCTTGGCAAAGGCAATAAGTCCATCTTTATCACGGTAAGAAGTGCGTAAAACAAGCACATCCACGGGAATAGTTTCATGTGTTACAGAATGTTGGCAAATCATTTCTGCCTTGGAAGACCCTTTGGTTAAAGCATCACTTAGCAGTTGAACTACCATTTTTTCCGTTTCAATACCATTGGGTTGTAATTTTGGGGAAATTTTATGAAAGTTTTTTATAAAATCCTCCTTATTATCAAAGCCAAATGTATTAACCCCTTCTAAATTTGTATAGATAAGTTGAAATTTTTCGTCCCAAAAATTCACAGTTAAAGGTAGGTGATCCAACATAATGGTATTACGAAGTTCTGCTTCTTTTACCAATTCCTCCGAAGCTTTTAATTCACGTAAATCCTTGACATAGGAAACCACAACCTCTTCCCCGTCAAGCCATGAACGCACAAGAAAAACTTCCATGGGGATAAGGTCGCCATCAGAATTGCAATGTAACCATTCAAAACGCAAAAATCCCTTTTCAAGCACTTCCAAATGATTTGACCATACAGCTTCCTTGGAATTTCTTCCGTCAGGTTGATAGGTTGGTGAGGTAGTGTATAAATTTTTAAAATAATCTTCCTTGGTATCAAATTTAAAAACCCGCAAGGCTTCTTGATTACAATCAATCATTTGCCCTTCTTTATTCCAAAACATAAAGCTTAAAGGTATATTTTCTGCTATAAGGGCATTGAGGCCTTCTGCATACGAAGCCTTTTTTTCCATGGCCTTAAATTCTCGCAAATCTCTAGTATAACCAATTACATTATATTCATTTTGAAGCTCTACACGAATAAGAGTGATTTCCGACGGAATAGGCTCTCCGTTTAATCTTTGATGTATCCATTCAAAACGACAATATCCATCTCTAAAGGCAGTAGTTAAATGTTCTTGAGCAAGCTTGGCAGAATTTCTCCCGCAAGGTTGATGCTTTGGAGAAAGCTCAAAGAAAAGATCAAGATATTCTTGTTTATTTTTAAGATCAAAAAGCTTCACCGATTCAAAATTACAATCAATATTTTGTAAGTCTTTATTCCAAAAACTGGCACAAAGAGGCATAGATTCAAACATGATTTTTATACGTTCTTCTGCTTTTTGAGCCAAAGCCTCCGATTTTTTAATCTCGCGTAAATCCCTTGTATATTCTATGACAACATCAGTATCATCAAGTTTTATTCGTGTTAAAATAACATCGGCAGGAATTTTTTCTCCATCAATATTTATAAATTCCCATTCAAAATGACATTGTCCTTCCGCAAAAGTTTTTTTAAGATATTCAGCCCCAAGTTCTTCTGAATTTCTCCCATTTGGTTGATAAGGAGGGTTAATTTTAAGGGCATTTTTTTTAAAAGCTTCTTTGTTCGGAAAATTATACAAAGCAAGAGTAGCTAAATTACAATCAAGAACCCTATTGTCTTTACTCCAAATATTAATGCTCATGGGTGCGGCATCAAGTATGGATTCAAAGCGTTCCTGCAATTTAACTTTATGTTCTAAGTGGCTGATAGCATTTTGTAAATCAGTATAATACGCAATAACAATATCTTGCCCTTCATGCTCCATACGCACCAAACTATATTCCACAAGATATGTTTCACCATTTTTATTTTTGTGCGTCCAAAGATAATTGCACTTACCTTCACGAAAAGCCTGTTCCAAATATTTTATTTGAAGTTCTTTTGATTTTCCTCCGCAAGCCTGTAAGGTAGGAGAAAAATTTTGATACTTCTTAACATATTCTTCCATGTCTTTAACATCAAAATGTTTCAAAAAAGAATCAGTACAAAAAACGGCTTGTCCCTCTTTTGACCAACAGCTTAGGGGAATTGGAAGAGTATTTAATACATTTGTACAAAAGTTTTCAAAAGAAATATTTTTTTGCTGTAATGACATACCTAAAGCTCCGATGTATAACTTTTAAGAAGCACTGATTAATTTTTTTGACTGACTTCTAATACATTCAGTAAACACTGATTAATTCGTATTTCTTTAAGAGAATTTATGTCCATAATCCTCAATATTGCTTAATTCAATATAGTATAGTAATATTTTATCAAAAAATGCAAGAAAATTTATACGTTTTTTTTGGATTAAATCAGATTTTCCTTGTAACAATTTGATATTATTTTTTCCGTATTGTCATTCTACTCCCATCAAAACTTAGAGGCCTGTTAATCAATATTTGAAAGTATTTTGAGTGAAATAAGTCCACCCATGGCTTTTAAAATTATTATATTTTTAATTACATTTCATGCACTTTGATTTTGCAAAAATCGCTTTTTCTTGCAATTCATTCTAATGTATGCTATTGTTTTTTTGACTGACAAAGAAGATAATGCTTTCACTAAAAAAAGGAGCTTGCCATGCTGACAAAAAATGCTATAGGAAATTTGAAAAATCGTTACAAAGCTGTGCTGAAAAAATGTAATTTACTAAACACATTCGGTTCTTTAGCTCTGGTGGGAACAATAACCGCTTCCCTTTCATTTGGGGCAAATATGCTAATGCCTGAGAGTGCCCACGCGCTTTCGCAATATTTTGGTGAGGATTACGCCATTATCGACACAACGAAAAACACTGAGCTGAAAGATGAAAACTACCTCACAACTTTTGAGGTGGACAATGTGAAATTCGGCTTATTCGTGAGAAATCCTTATGATAATAATTATCTTATCGGCAGTGTTGATTCTTTAGCCATGTCCTATGAAGGCTATTTGGGCGGTGTAGGCACATGGGAAATGACGACACAAACTTCAGCATCTTCATCAAACGGATTTTTTAGCATTTCTTCGGGTGCAAATATAGTGGGTACACCTTCTACGGGCACACTGGTAAACACTGTCCCGCCACCAAATTCAGGAAGAATAACAAATCCATCAGGCGATATCACAGGCTCTTTTGTGGGGTCTTCAATTGATAACAACGACGGTGGCGCAATACATAACCCAGGGGACAATACAATAAATTCTATCTCTGCTTCCTTTATCGGCAACAGTGAAAAAAATAACGGTGGAGCGATTAATAATAATGGCACAATACACACACTCAATGGCGTATTTATCGGCAATAATGCGAATTGGAACGGTGGGGCGATTGCTAATTCTCTAATCCGAACAACAATAGGCACGCTCAATGGCTTATTTATCGGCAACAGTGCAAATAATGACGGCGGGGCGATTGCTTTTGGCAACATAGGCACGCTCAATGGCACTTTTATTGGCAACAGTGCAAATAATCACGGTGGAGCGATT
>CAYJGE010000033.1:0-24510 GCA_964369835.1 uncultured Mailhella sp. | reverse complement strand
TTCCTTAAAAAAACATATTTTATACAAAAAATATATAAAATTTAAATAAAAAAAACAATGATATGTCAATATATTATAAAAGTGAAAAATTATTTCAATTAAGATGCGTTAGCCCTGGGTTTCCCCCCTCAATCCGGAATCATGTGGTATTTATTTTGAAAAATGGATTGTAGGGTTCATATTTCAAAATAAAACCTTTTAATTTGTAATCATTATGTCATGGTTGGTAACATATTGTTATTTAAAATTTTGTAGGGGAGAGCTCGAGAGGGGAGAATTTTTTCAAAAATTCCCCCTCTCGAAAAAATAATTTAGAAACACAATCTAATTCAAATTGCCAAAAAAGAATTAATTTATGTATCTTTAAAAAACAAATTTGTAATATTAAAATAAAAGGACAATTTTCAAAAATCGGTTAAATAATTTATACTGTAATTTGACTTTATAAAATAAAATACTTTACAAACATTTTATTTTATACTATATTTTGAAAAATTGAATTATATATTAATATATTAGAAAATATATTAAATGCAATGTTTTTTTAATATTTAACATAGTTTTTGGAGTCTAAATGAAACTTATATACAAATTTGTTAAAAAAAAATATTTTTTTACTTTACTTTTTTTATATCTGCTTCATATAGGCCATGCCTTTGAAGCCCATACCATGGAGCAAGAAAATAATAAATATGTTGGAGTAGATGCATGTATTGACTGCCATGCAGATATTGTCGATATCTATAGAAAGTCCTCTTCCAAAGCAACAAGTGATAAAAGTGTCTTGATAATGCGCGAAAAACTCACCGAAAGAGAATATCAAGAATGTCTGTCTTGCCATACCACTGGGTATGGAGAACCCAGCGGTTTTGTCAGCTTTGAAAAAACTCCTCATCTTGCCATGGTCGGTTGCGAATCTTGTCACGGCATGGGATATTTACACACTTTAGATGGAAGTCCGGATACCATATCACGAACTCCAACCCAAAAATTATGTATTACATGCCATGATGATAACAAAATACCAAGAATTAAATATGATGGAAGATTAAGAGCCGGCGGTCATTAGTCACAAATAACATAATTTGAATATTATTTAACTTCTTTCCACTCATGGAGTGTAAACTATGCTAAAAAACAGTAAATATATAGGTAATAGATTCTCTCTATTAATTGCTACAATGATGGTAATTATCATAAGTATTGCTGTAGTATGGGTAACTTATGCCAATAGGCAAAGATCAATGATTCAAATGGAAAACACTGCAATGGTGACAGAAGAATTAATCCAAAGTATAGTTTACCGTCCAATGATGGCAGGAGATGATGAAGCAACACGACAAGAATTTAAGTTTCTTGGAGAAAATAATCCTGATATGCAAATGTATATGTCAAGTTTTATTGGTAAAACTACCTATTCAACAGAAAAACATGCAGAAGGAAAAGCTCTGACAGATGCCAATATCCCCCCCCTCATTTTAGAAAAAGCCCAAGATGCTGTAAAGGAAAAAATAGAATTTTCAAATCTATTAAAATATAATGACAAATGGTATTTTAACAAGGTAAGCAGTATTAGCAATGAACAAAAATGTTATCATTGCCATGGATCATCTCAACCCATTCTCGGACAATTTACCATTATGAAAGATGTTACACCACTAATAAAAGATTTAAGATATTCTGCACTCTGGACCGGATTAGGGGGAATAACAGTAATTATTTTAATGATTATCTTTTTACAAATTTTTATCAAACACGTCATTGTAAACCGTTTAAATATTTTAAGAGATGCCAGCACAGAAGTAGCCAAAGGAAATTTAGATACAAAATTCAATATACTGGGACAAGATGAATTTTTTACTCTAAGTCAAAACCTTGATAGTATGGTTAAACATCTAAAAAAAGAAATAGGGTTTTCAAAAAGTATTTTATCCGGAATCTCTGTTCCATACATTGTTATTGATAAGGAAACAAGGGTGGTTGGTTGTAACAGAATGATTTTGGAAGCCTTTGGAAGTAATGCAAATCCCAAGGATTGTGTCGGAATGTTTTTAACAAGTTTCACATCTAAGGTTGGTATTGAACTTAGTATATTAAACGCAGTTCTTGAACATGAAAAAGATATTATTGACCGAGCCCTTTCCTTTACAAATTTACGCGGAATTGAAAAACATTTCATTGTTACTGCCAGTGCCTTATATGACCTAGATCATCAACTTATCGGAGCCTTTGCCATTGGAGTTGATATTACAGCAATTAAAAATCAACAAACCATTGTCAAAGAACAAAATGAACGCATAATACAAAGTGCCAATGATGCCAATGAAATTTCAATTTTGGTTTCAAACACTTCCCATTTATTGTCAACCCAAGTAGGCTTGGCACAATCAGCCGCAATGGATATTTTAACTCAAACCAAGAATTCTGTAAAAAAATGTTCTAATATGCAGTCGAGTTCAGAAGATGTAACAGAAAAAGCCCAACATGCCAGTCAATTGGCAAGTGATGCCAGTTCAGAGGCAAGTGATGGATGTAAAATTGTGGAAAGTGCAGTAAAATGCATTGAAAATGTTATGAAACAAGTAAATTCATTAACCAGAGATATTTCCTCAGTTGCAGAACAAGCCACAGAAGTTACTAAAATTACTTCTGTTATTAATGAAATAGCAGATCAAACAAATTTACTTGCTTTAAATGCAGCCATTGAAGCAGCCAGAGCAGGTGAAGCAGGACGTGGTTTTTCTGTTGTTGCAGATGAAGTTCGTAAATTATCTGAAAAAACACAAGAAGCCACCAGACATGTAAATACAAGTATTGATAATATTATTATTGGCATTGAAAACACTACCTTAGAAGTAAATAAGACAGTTGATCTAATGAATACCGCCACCGATTACTCTCAGCAATCAGGAAAAGCCCTAAACCATATCTCTGATTTAATTCAAAATACAGCTGACTATATCAGCATGATGGCACAAGTATCACATGATCAAATCACAACAGTTGAACAAATGGGAGAAAGTGTTGAAATCATAAACAATGTCAGCACAAACACAGTAGATTCAATGAATGTTGCCCATAATGCAGTAAAAGATCTTAATAATACAGTTAAAAAACTTAATGAAATTATTAAAAAAATGACAATAAGTTAAAAAAACTCTGATACATTTTCTTGAGGGGCACGACATTCCAATTCTTTCATTAAAAGATATTGTTATCTATTACTTGTTTTTGCTTCGCAAAATCAAGTTGGGTTTTCTATTGTCATAAAATATAGGGGTAAACCCACTAGTGTTCGGCTAATTTTTTGTGTGTTTTCTTGGGAGGGGAAACCCCATTTTTTTGAAAAAAATGAGTTTTCCCCTCCCAAACCCTCCCCTTCCTGAAAAAACAAATTTCAAATAAGTTTATTTTTAGATTTAAAATAGAACAAAAAAGGAATTTATTGATAATATATTTTTATTTATAATATCAATATATTATTCGCTGAAAATTATCCGAACAGCAGTGGGGGTAAACCAGTCAGGCTTCCAATATCTGCGTCAAGCTGTAAATTTTATCAATAATGTAAAAATTTCTTATTTATGCCATTTTTTCAAACACAATTTGAAAAAATCATTGGGGTTTGCAAAGGGAGTCACTCCCTTTGCTGGGGGTTTGGGGGCAAAGCCCCCAAAATAAAAAAAACCTCTGTTCAATGAACAGAGGTTTTTTTTATTTTGTCAGCCAGATCTTAGAAAAGTAAGTTATCAATGAAACGTTGATCTTCTTTTCCTTTCCAGAAATCAGATACGCCGAGTTCTTCTTCTGCATCGATAAGAACTTGACGAATAGCTTTTACTTTAGCTTCGCTGAGAGGATTTTTTTGCTTATGAGAAGCAAGAATTTCAAGACTGCGTTGGTGAGCTAAATCGTTAAGCATTGGCTTTCCGTCAGCTTCCCACATGTCATAGTTCTTACGGTTCATAAGATTATAATTACTAAGTTCACCCATGCGGTTAAAAGTATCTTCTTCAGCAAGGTAAGTTCCAAAGGCGCCTACTTGGTTGATTAAATCTACGGATAAAGTTTCGGCGTCAACCTTGAAGCCACCAATCATACGTAGTACATAATCAATTATTTCGTCGTCCATGAGCAAGGTAGGAATGTCGAACCCAATACCGGTCTCAAGCATGCCTTGACCAAATAAAACACTGGCACCTGCCAGAGCGGTCATAAGACGGTTGAGAGCGCGTTCGGCACCTGCTTGCACGTCATTGCAATTTGAATCTGTCTATCCACCGGCTATGTAGCTTGGGATTTGATAGTATTTGGCCATACGTGCCATGGAGGCATTTAAGGTAAATACTTCAGGAGCTGCAACGAGGGAAAGTCCACGACGCATTTCCATTACGCAAGCTGATGCACCGTAAAATGTAGGATTACCTTTTTTTACGCATTGCAAAAGAGTGTTGAAAGCAAGAAAATCTGAGTTGTTTACAGCAATACTACCTGCAAAACTAACAGGAGAGGTTGCACCTTGTTGAACCATAACCAAGATATGGTTAGGCATTCCGGCTTCTGCAACTAACATTGCATTGTCGCAAGCTTCGCCGGCAATACGCAAGGGGCTGATTGTGGTATGGTTAAATGCAAAGCGAGGACGAACCTTATGGTTAGCGTCACCATCAACAGCAATTTTAGCCATTTCAATCATTTTTTTAGTTTGGAAAGGTGTACCTGAAACCAAGTGCATTGGTTTACTTGTATAGCAAAGACCTACTTCAGCATTGTGTAATGAAGCTGAAACAGTTGGTACGTCTTGCGGTCCAATGGCACGGTTATAAATGTGAATATTTTTTAATGAGTCAACAACACGAACAATGTCAACCGCATCTTGTTTTACTGTGGCACGACGCTCACGAGTTTTCAAGTCATAGATGGCAATACCTTCACCGAAGTTAGAGGCATAAACTTGATCTTGAGCAATGTGAATATCATCTTCTTCAGTTCTACCATAGTGAACAAATTCAGATGGTATAGCCGCAACAGAGTCTTCCACCAATTGACGTGGAAAATGTATGCAACCTTCAGAATCTTCCCAACATCCGTTATCAAGTAAAATTTGGCGAGCTTTTTCACTGCCAAAACTTACTCCACGACGTTGCAAAATTTCCAAGGAAGCTTCGTGGATTTTTTCGCAGTCTTTTTCTTTAATAAAATTAAGACTTACGCCAACTCCACTGCTAGTGCTGGAATGAGCAAAACGCTTCATATTTCCCCCATAAAGAGAATTAATAATTAAATATAAGAAAATTCAGAAATCTATAATCAAATTACAGATTATTTATACTCCAACATAACTGAATTTTAATATATTGTTTAGACTAGGTCTAATCCTCTGCCAATTTATGATCAGTAAATTTTAAAATTATAATTCGCTGATCATAAAAATTTAAATTTATACTTCAAAATATAGTTAAAAAATCATTTGCTCAACATAAAGGCTTGTAAATACAGGCAAAGCTGATAATTCCAAATATTTTGTATTGTTAACAATTTTACTGACATGCTCATGAACATTCTTTTCTGTGGCATATCTGATAACGCCAAGACTGGCACCATTTCCTATGGCATGGGTTCTATCAAGTAATTCTGTTGGAATAAGCCCTATTCTGGCAGCACTTTTTGGATCCATGGCAGATCCAAATCCCCCTGCAATATAGAGGTTTGCCACATCATCAACTTCAAGACCGGCTTCGGCAAGCAAAGTATGAATACCTGCTCGTACTGCTGCTTTGGCAAGTTGAACTTCACGTATGTCTTTTTGAGTTAAAACTATATTTTCTGTAAATTCAAAATAATTTTGTCCCTTATCATCTTCTTTGATATGGGAGGCCAATGTGGAATTTTCACCATCCAAATAACCGGTTTCATCAACAGAGCCGGACTCTAAAAGCATGGCAATGGAATCTAAAACACCTGAGCCACAAATTCCTTTGGCCGGCTTGTCATTAATTGTACAAAATTCAAAACCATTTTCTAAATAAGTTACTTTATTGATGGCACCTTCTTGACCTGCAAGCCCACAAGACAGACTTGCACCTTCAAAACAAGGACCTGCAGCGGCAGAGCAAGTTAAAAACTTTCCTTGATAACCAAGCACAATTTCAGCATTTGTTCCAAGATCTAAAAGTAAAAAAGGTTTATCTTGACTATGGGCATTCACTGCAAGCATGGCAGCCACTATGTCTGCCCCAATATAACCTGCAATTGATGGCATTAAAAACATAAGGGCATTTGAATCCATTCCAAGTTCAGAAGCATTAACTTTTGAAGCTTCCAAAGTCACAGGAATAAATGGGGCTCTACTGATGTTTTTAGCAGGAATTCCGGCTAAAAAATGCATCATTGTGGTATTCCCTGCTATTGTTATATATTGAACATCGGCAAAAGAATCTCTGTCTGTATCATTATCTGATTGAACATTAGCAATTGATGGCAATTGAGCTGTTAATAATAGTTTTTTTCTTAATGTATCAATTTGTTTTACAACAACTTCTTGTAATTGTTTTATATTTTTATCAAATTTAGAATTACTTTCTTCTATGGTTTGATTAATACGACTAATTACGTCAGCCCCCCAAGGAGCCTGCGCATTGGCTTCGCCAATAACACCCAATACCTTATTATTGACTAAGTCAATTAATGTGGCTGCAATTGTTGTGGTTCCTATATCAACTGCCATTGCCAAATGATGTTTTGATTTGGCAATTCCAAGCAATTCATCTTGATAGCGATAAATCTCAAATGCTGAATCTGAATGAACTTTTTTCGATAATTCAGCAAGGTCTTTAAATTTTAAACTATGTTTTGTACAGTTTGAAGTATCTAAAACTCTGGTTAAATCATCACGCTGATCTTCAATGTCAGGTTTTGAAGGCAATATTTCAAGCCTTTCCACAAGTGGAGTAAACTCGTATTCTTGTTGGGAATAAGTTGTTAAAACTGTTAATGTTGCCTGCTCAAGAATTTGAATTTCCAAACCTTCTTTTGCCTTGGTGTAACAGGCTAATCTTACCCCTTTTACCAAAAGACTTGAAGTAAGGATTTTTTGCTCTTCAATTGTTGGCTCTGTATTTGCAATAATTCTACATTTTCCGCAAGTTCCGGCTGAACCGCAGGCTTGGGCAATTAATCCACGTTCTTTTAAAAACACTGAAATGGGAGCGTTTTTTTCAAGGACATATTTATGACTTTGTCCTTCATAAAATACAGATACTTCTGCTGTCATAATAAACTCTATTCTTTAAACTATACTTGTTCTAAGCTTGTAATTTCCAATAAACCATGGGCATTAATTTCGAGAACATAATTTGGAGCTATGTGGAAAAATTTTTTCATATCCTGCCCACCTTCCATAAGTTCCTTTAAATACCATGAAGTTCCACGTCTTTTTTTATAAGGCAATTGCATATCTTTTGCAACATAATCTGCATCTTTTAGTAGCTGTTCATCATATAGTTCGTCCCAATAAATTAATGTAACTTCTTCATAATTATTTCGCCATGACAATTCGACTTCCAAAAGATAATCCGCACTATCTTTGCCATATAATGCAACATACTCTTGATAACGTTCTTCTCTTTTTGTAATATGCTCAACTTGGCTATATTTTAGCCAGCCTGCGGAAAGCCAATAGGTTTTTGAATATTCTTCTGCCCTAATGTCTTTATCCGGCCCATCACCAAGTAAAAGCGGAATACAATCATGGACTTTTGGAATTACTAAAATTGCTTTTTTTGCTTTTAACCCATATAAACCACGCCCACAAAAACCATAAGCCATTAAAATAGTTTCGGGACTGTACTCGTCTTCAATTTGATCAATTAAAGATTGAACTTCTTCCCTAAGTTGATCGGGAAAATCATGTAAACCTTGTTTTAAATAAAGAATTTTTACCCTAGGTTCAAAACCTTCATTTAATAAATCAAGCTCAGGTCTCAAGGCTTCGCAAGCTATCATATAAGATGTTTTATGCAATTATAATAACCTCAAATTATGCCTTTCTTAGCAGTAACAAAATACATAATATTCTAAAATTTATCGGTAAAATAATATGGTCTTCGTATTAAAATTAGCGAATGGTATTTAAATAAAAAATCAAACCGCAATATAATAAAGAAAGATATAATTATTAAAAATTTTCAGCCAATGGCTTTATTGCCAATAAACCGTCTGCATTTATATCCATTCCAAATCCGGGTTTGATATGAAAAAATTTATCTAAATCAAGGCCACCTTCCATTAGCTCTTTTAAATACCAAGTTTTTCCTTTTTTAGGAACAATTGGAAGATTATTTTTATCTTTTGAAATGATATCGGCATCTTTATACAAGTTTGTATTATCCAATTCGTCCCAATAAATAAGACCAAGTTCTTTATAATTATTTTGCCACGAAAATTCAACTTCAATTAAATAATCGGCACTATCTTGCCCGTAAAGCTCAACATATTCCTTATATCGATCCTTACGTTTTTGAATCATGGGTATTTCACTATATTTTATCCAGCCCTCTGAAAGCCAATAAATATTAGTATACTCTTCCGGCCTGCTTGTCTTATCAGGTCCTGTACCAAGTAAAACAGGAATACAATCATGCACTATGGGCAATATTAAAACTGCTTTCTTTGTTCTGATATTATATAAACCTCGGCCACAAAATCCATAGCCAAGCAAAATACTTTCAGGGCTACTTTCTTCTTCAATTTTATCAATTAACTCTTGCAGCTCAATGGTCAGTTTATCAGGAACATCATGTAAACCTTGTTCTAAAAACACTAATTCTACAGGTTCTTCCATAAGCTCATTGAGGTGTTCCAACTCCGGTCGGAACACCTCGCAAGCAATAAGAATTTTACTTCTTGTTGCCATATTAACTTATTAACCTGCGCAAAGAGCAATAGCTGTTTCAGCAGCAGAAGAAGCGTCAGCTGTATAGCTGTCAGCACCGATATTGTCGGCGAAAGCTTGGTTTACAGGTGCGCCACCAATCATAACTTTTGTTTTACCTGCAAGTTCTGAACCTTTAACCAAGTTAACAAGTTCTTTCATGTGAACCATGGTTGTGGTAAGAAGAGCAGATGCTGCAATGATTTGAGCATTGTTTTTGATAGCTTCTTCAACAAATTTTTGAGGAGCTACGTTGTTTCCAAGGTCAATTACTGTAAGACCTTTACTTTCCATCATCATACGAACTAAGTTTTTACCAATGTCATGAAGGTCGTCTTTAATAGTACCGATAACTACAGTACCTTTGTTTTGAGCTGATTCACCAACGAGAAGAGGACGAAGAACGTCTGTTCCGGCAGCCATAGCACGAGCAGCAATAAGAACTTCAGGAATAAAGATGTCATTGTTTTTGAAACGTTCGCCGATAATGTCCATACCCGGCATAAGGCCTTCGTTCAAAATAGTAAGAGGAGCCAAACCTTCATCTAAAGCTTTTTTGGTTAGCTCAGCTACATCTTTCATTTTTCCTTTTTGAAGCATTGTAGAAATTTCTTGTAAAATTGCACTCATGGTTAAAACCTCTCGATTTTGTTTATAATGTTAATGAATTACAAAAGCACCTCTATTTGCTCTTGTAAAACTTTGCCTTTTCCTTGCATACAAATAATTGTTAATGGAACTGTAATTTGACTTTCTTTAGCCACAATCCCTGTTGGACTATCTGTCACAAAGAAATTACCTTTCTCTGTCTTAACACTTCCTTTGACACGAAGTAAAATATCGGAAGCTTCTAAAATATTTATAAGTTTTTCCAAATCTTTGACAGGCTTTGTAATTACAAAACTGTCAAGCCTTGTTTCCGGTGTGTTAAACGACATCAATGACATGGCACTAGGCACAGATTCTAATTTAGGAGCGTTTTCAAGTTCAAATACCCCATTATAACTTTCTACAATAGGAACATCTTGATTTATGCTTCTGATATAATCCACAGAAGCCTTACGCTCTTCCTCAGTTGTTATGTCAGATTTTGTCAATATTACCAAATGTGAAGCTTTAACTTGCCTAGGAATTACCTCCAAAACCTTGGCCAGCTTCAAACTTCTTTGTGGATCAAATAGGCAAATAATAAAAACATTATCATAAAACTTATCCAAACCCGCAAGTTCCAGCATTTTAGTAACACCACTTGGGTCTGACATCCCTGAAGCTTCTACCAATATACGTTCGCTATCACCCACAGAAAGTGATAAAAGAGCTTTCACAAATGCTTCTTTTAAGCAAGAACAGAAAACAGATCCTCCCCCTATTTCGACTAAGGGAGCAGTACCTTTTTCACCCTCGATTAAAGCACCGTCCACCACAATATCGCCAAAATCATTTAATAAAATAGCAATCTTTTTATCATGACTTGCCATAATCAGATTTTGCAATATGGTTGTTTTACCTGTGCCTAAAAAGCCTGAAAGTATAATAATCTCTTTTTTCATGCGAACTCATCAGTTAACTTTTTTCTTAAGTTGCAAGGCAAATTATATGCCTTACAAAATATCAACTTAATATTTTATCAAATTATCAATTCTAAAATATTAAAGTCTAAAATATTTAAGTCTAAATTTATAATTATCCCAAAAATCACAAGTGTATTTTCAGGCAGTTATGTATATATATTTTTTTTAATACAAACAGAGTATATATAACTTTTAGAAATATGTAAACAAAAATATTTAGGATTAAACATTTTTATTATCAAATATTTTTACTTAAATTCTTATAAAACCACTTATTTAGATATTTTTATAAAAAATCATGGTAATTTCAAGTAAAATAGGAATAATATCAGAATTTTTTATAAATAAGACAAATCAGTGTTTACGAAAAAATTAGTATTTATAAGCCTTGGCCATCTCAACCATTTTCTTAGGAAATGTAAAATCAAGACAAGCAGGAAATTCACAACCTGTTGAAAGAACAAAACGCTTAGAAGGTGCGAAAGTTTCGAGTTCTTCTTTAATTTTTTGTTCAACTTGCTTATCATCGGCAGACATGAAGAAACCGGGGTCAATTGTTCCGGTTAAAATAAATTTATCGGAATATTTTTTCACTGCTTCATCAAAGCTTGCACAACCGTTTGGAATATGGTTAAAGGAAACAAGAACAGGTTTCATGGCTTCATATTGTTCATCAAAATATGCACCTTGACCACAGTTGTGAAGCATTACCAAACATCCGTTTGCTCTTACTCTGTCTGCAAGGCGAACCATGAATTGACCTTCAAATTCTTGCCACATATCAATACTCATAATTGATTTTGAAGCATAAAGAGTATCAAACATTACAGCGTCAATACCTGTTGCACAAAGTTGATCAATCCATTCTTCAAGAACTTGAGTTACAACTTCAACAGCTTTTAAAACACCTTCAGGTGCAGTATAAAGTTCCATGAACATATCTTCTTGTCCGCGAAGCATACTTACAATACCAAGCGGACCGAATACAAAGGCAACAACAGGTACATCTTTACCGATTTCATCAACTAAAATCTTGCAAAGTTCAACGTGTTCTTGCATTCTGGGAGCTTTATTAATGTCAATCTTTTTAACATTATCATAGTCATCTTCAGTTGGTACAACACGTTCATGATGATCGGGACAAGCAGCCTTGTCATCAAAATAAAGCAATTTTTGACCAAAATCAGCAGCTTCCACTGATAAGTCAACCAAGGTACAAGCACAATCAAGATCAAGTTCGCGTGTGGTTTTAATTATTGATTCTGCACATTTATGTACATCTTTAGTCCATTCTTCATAATTAATACCTGTTGCAAGACGTGAAACACTATTAATTAATGGATAAACCGGCACACGGTCAATATCTTGTTTATTTAGCATTGCTGTAATGCGTTCTCTTGCTGTCATGCTCATAATTTAAATACCTTTAAAACTTTATATGTTATATGTTATATTTTCTCAATTTTTGAGAAAAATCATATTGTATTTTGTAAACTCTGCCTAAATTTAAACAGAGTTTACAAAATTTATGAAACCAAATTATTTTTTAGCGTTAAGAAATCCTTGTAATTCATCTCTTAGTTTTTCAACAGGCGGAATAAGAGAAATGTGACGAATTTCACCATCAATTACAAGTGAAGGCAAGTTAGCAAGTCCAATTTTACCCATATAAGCAAGAGTTTCCTTGAGCATAATACTTCTTTCAACAACTTTTACATCATCACCAAAGCTTTTAGCCGCATCAGTGGCTGCCGCTACCATGTATCCGCAAGCCGCGCAAGTTTGGGAGTCAATGGTAATAACTTCAACTGTAACAAATTTATTGGCTTTAAAGTCAGGAATTTCAACATCCGGTAAATCATCAACAGCAACATAGCTTTCTAATGCTTTACGCACAGCATCTGTATTGTGAACAGCTTGACCGACACCTGCAATGTTTGCAGATGGAGCATCAAAAGGAACGTCGCAACCGGGTGCCAAGATGAAGTTTTTCTTACCAAGTAAATCCATAAGTTCTATGGCTGCTTTTTGGTTATCTTGTTGAGTTCCGAGAAGCATGGTAATTGTAAGTTGTAAGTTACCTGACATAACAATATTATATTTGTCAGTGATTTCTTTTGCCTTTGCAATGTCAACGTTTTCGTCAATGGCAATGCATGAAGGTTTGGTTAAGCACATTGGCTCAATATTTTTGGTTGCGTCACCGCAAACAAAGAATGATGAACGAATACCTTTTGCTTCAACTTCTTTAAAGAATCTGCTATAGGCATCATGCATAAATGTTTCAAACATACCGGGTGAGATTTGAGAAACAAGTGGGTCAACGGCTGCAATAATATCGCAACCGGCTTCAATATAATAATCAGCAAGTTGTAAAACTATATCTGTGCAATATTCAACCAAGGCTTTTACATTGTCTTCACTGTCATACATATCCATGAATATGCCTGTACCGCGAAGGTGAGAAGCTAAAGTAAAAGGTCCGCATACAAGACCGTACATGGCAATGTCAGGTTTTGCAGCTTTAAAACGTTTCATTACATCAACAATAAGAGGAATACGTCCGTCAGTTGGTTGTAATTTTTGAGTTGGAATTACAAATTCATTTGCAAGTGGGTGAGTGCAAACTGTGGGAGGTGTATTTTTATACCAAGTAAGGTCGCAACCTAAAATTTCTGCTTCAACTTGTAAGTCAAAAATTGCAGGCATACCATCTGCTTGATAGTCATCGGCAGCTTGTAAAAGACATTCAAGATATTTATCGGCATTTTGAAACATTTCATCAGCTGCATAACCTTTAAGGTTAGCGATTTGAGAACCTGTATAAGGAACCCAAGGTGTGCGTGCAACTTCATTCCCTTTCAGAACTTCTAAAATAAGCTCTTTACCTGTCATTATAAACTCCTATAGAGTATTTAGATTGTTATTAGTGCAAGCTGCCATTAGCATGACAGCGGTTCCAAGTTGTAAAACATCATGCCACAGTGTTTTTTTATCTTGCCAATCGCAAGGCACACATGGGGCAACTATATATGAAAATTCGTGTTCACCAAGCCAACTTTCCTTGGCAGAAACGGGGCAAGCGTCAAAAAGAGCCTCAATTTTCAAAGCCTCAATTTTATAGCCATCATTTTCATGACCGGCTGTCAGCGCTTCATTATTTACCCTATTACCATTTAATAGTTCTTTTAAACTTGCTTCGTCCAATACAAAACAATTTTTATTAAAACCATTCTTGGTAATTTCTTTTTGCAAAGCCTTCGCCTTATCAAGGTCAATATCAAATAAATAAATTGTATAGCCCAAATTACTTAGATACTTTGCAGCATTTTGTCCAATAACTCCAAGACCTCTGATTAATATGCCCATATCTTTATGGGGAAGCATTTTGTGAAGTACATGAGCAAAGCCCTTTGCTGTTGCCACATTATTATCCACCACACATTTATTTTTTCCCTCTGCGATATATTCATTATCAGATGCATATATACATAACTTAAAGTTAATATCTTGTCTATAATTTAAAAAGCCTTTTTCATCATTGTCAAAAATTTTTGCATCAAATCCTAAATGATTAGCAATTGCTTGTAATGATTCACTAAATTCATTAATGATTCCTTCTCCGTCACTAATCGGAATTACTGCAACATTTACATTTTGGCAGAGCTTTTTTGCATTTTCTTCTGTTATTTCAAGCAAATCGCAAATTAATTGAAATAAAGTTAAATTTATTTTTTCTTTTAGTTGTTTATCATAAAAATCCATACTTGATGAAATATGATAAATATCACTTGAGGTTAACCTTGTCATAAAATTTAGACCTTACAGAATATTGTTATTTTTTTAACAATGTTAATTAAAGTTCAATGTTTGTTTAAAAATTTCAAGACAATTTTCAAACTCTTTTTTCAAATTTTGTCTATTATGATGTGGATTTAATTCATTTGAATATATAATAAAAGTTGCGCCAACAGAGTTTTTATTTCGTCCATAAATAATTGGATAATCATTGCATATACCACATTCAAGTTGACCATGCTCTGCCATTATATGTTCACCCGGAAAATAAACATCGTCATTTTCAAAATAAGCATGTGCAAAATAAACATCTTGTGGCTCATGCCCTTGCGATTTTGGAATATAATCAATAAAACAAGCAATTAACTGTTCAAGCAAATTAATACCTGTTCCAAAATAAACAGCAATGGGAGTTTGGCTTGGAAAACGTGCATCAATTTCCAACACCTTGTATCCGTCTTTTGTCAAAATAACTTCCAAATCCATTAAACCTGTTAAATTTAATTTTTTTGCCAAATTAATTGCTTCATTTTTAATTTTTTCTTCATCTTCATCAGACAGTTTGGAAGGAAAAAATACACAATTGCAATCATAATCTTTATCCATACCAAGACCGGTAAGGGCAAATGTTTTATATTCACCATTTTTACCGCATATCTCAACCGAATAGGAAGGACCATCACAAAACAATTCAAAAATCCAATTACTTGTCTCAACTCCCTTGGGAAAAACATGAAGAAATTCATTATAATTATAAAAAAGCTGTACCCCCTTGCTTCCGCTTCCGTCACTTGGTTTAGCAAGAAGAGGATATTCAAGGCTTGAATTATTGACAAAAGGGCTGGGTATGGGAGTATTTGAACGCAAAAAAAGATCCCTGCTAAGCAATTTAGAAGAGCTGATTTGATAAGCTTTCTCATCAAAAGCTAATATTAATTGATTTTTTTCACAAAAAAGAACCAATGCTTGTAGAGCTGAAGCATTTTCTGTTGCGGGAATTATAATATCTGCCTTTAAAAAATGTTCGATAATATTATTTATAGCAAAGTTCACTTCTTGAGCTTGAATATTTTCATGCTTTTCAAGTTCAAGTAAGTCGAAATTTAAAAAAGTATCAGCCAGTTTTACGGCCGGACAATCAGGATTTTTATCAATTAAACATATATTAAACCCTGCTTTTTTTGCCAAAAAACAAAGTTCAAAGCCCTGTAAACCACCACCACAAATAACTATGTACATTACTTTATCCCTACTTGCACTTTATTCCAATTTGGGAGCTTTGCCCCCACGTGATTCCGGGTTGAGGGAGAAAACCACGTTTTTTTGACCAATCCATTGAATAGATCAGAACAACATTTTATCCACATAGAGCTTCAACTTCCGGAAGTTTTGTTCTGTTTTGAGATTTTATCCAATTTTTATAATCCTCCACAGAAGCGAGTTCCAAGCCAAGCTCATCAAGATGTCTTTTTACAGCCTTAATACTTCTTTGTTCATTTTCAATATCTTTTTTGGCAGAGGCAACGCCATTTAACCCAAATCCTGCCGGAACAATTGAAGTAATCAAATTTGCCCCTGCATTTAATCTGGATTTTAAACCATTAATTCCGTCAATATCAAGAGATGCTGGAATTAAATGTTGTGGATTTGTCAAGCGAAGCAAAGATATGGCTCTAAGCTCTGTATTAATTGCCAATTTATGCTCAGGAATTGTACTTTCATGCCCAACATAGGTCATAATGCGTGATTGATGAAGTATGGAATTTTGAAAGCTCAAAATGGAATAGGCCAAACTTTGCACATTTTCACCGGCACCTGTCAACAAGCCGTCCTCCACCAATAAGCCTGCCTTGGCTGCCGCCAATCTGGCATTTTGTCTCAAATCAAAGTCCTGCCCTTCACGAAGTCGCATGAACTCTTCACGACTATGATTTTCCTGATAAAGTGCATACCAATCAGCTCCCGCTTCTTTTAAAAGAGGAAAACACTCATCTTTTAAAACACCTGGCGAAACCATTATAGGCAACTTTGTTTCAGATTTTACCTTATGAATTATTTCTAAAAAATAATCAAAACCACTGCCTTCAATGTAATAAGGATCTTCACCCAAGGTCAAATCCAAAAGGTGAACTCCCTCATCTGCCAAAGTTTTGGCTATTTCAAGAATTTCATCGAGGCTCTTTCTATAACGTTCAAGTTCTTTATTTTTATGGCTATACAAACAAAATGTACAAGCATTGCGACAATAGGTACTTAAATAAATAAAGCCATAAGCAAAAATTTTATTTCCTGTAGACTCTTGCCTGATTTGTCTGGCTTTTAAAAACAAATCAGCTTCATTTTCCAAACAATCATCTGCTAAAATATCCAATATTTGACTTTGACTAAAATGATGAGTACAAATATTTTTATTAATCATAAATGTAACCTTATACCATCAAGGTATGAAATACTGCGTCCTGCCTTGGCTAAATTATCATCATTAGATGCTGACATTACAAGGCGTTCAAGGCCAAAACCTATCCCTATCCAATTTTCATTGACCCGCCAAATGCTATCCATTTCCAAGGGGCCAATGGCTGATGATGCAAGTTCAAGCCCATTTTGATCAATAAAATCATGAGCATCACCATAAACAGTTGAGTTTTCAATGGGCATTGTCCAATTTTCTATATTCGCTTTTGCCAAAATCAAAGACCCAAGCTCTTTTAATCTTGCCAAAAAATCAGTATCAGGCGGTAAACCCATTTCCACCAAGTTCAACATGGTAAATTCATTGGAATGTTTTGCGCCTTGGGTTTCTCTGCGATAGCAAGTTCCAATTTCAAAAAGTCTTAAGGGACGCGGTAACAATTTCCCCAAATCAACCATATATTCATAAAGATGCGGAGCAAGCATGGGTCTTAAACATCTTTTATTATCAAGCCAAAAAACTTGTTCGTACATGGGAGAACTTGAAGTAATTCCCATTTTTTCAAGACGGTTTTTTGCTAAAATTGTCGGCGTAAAAACTTGAATAAATCCCTCTTGCCTAAGCAAAGCCGCAAGGTTTTCTTCAAGCTTTAAAATCCTTGGCCTACGCTCGTTTTCCACAAAGTCAAAAAGACGTTTTTTAAGCTCATTTACTTTATTTTGTTCAATTTTTTGAAAAAATTTATTTCTTTCTTCATTGGTTTCAAATTGCTTAAATAATATATCTTTCTCAATTCCGAGTTCTTGCAATCTATTTATTTGTATTTCACTGAATGTAATCAAAATAACACCTATGTTATGAAAAATTTACACAATTTTTCTTTATGATAAAATTTTTCATAAAATTAAACTGATTGAAAAAAAATTATTATAAACAAAACAATTATGATGTATGTACATCAAGCCTTGCCCCATGTTTTTTCTTAAATGAAGTTCCCTTATATTTTTCCATTTTCCAATCGGGAATTGCACATTTTTTACATGGTTTCACAACTATCTTGTTTCTTAGCCACCGATTGGCTCTTGAAGTTCTGGAATTATGAACGGTAAAGGTATGGCCACAGTGAGTTGTTACTGTTGCCATATTATTATTGATTGTTACTTCTTTTAGTCCATGCAAAATGCCTTGCCTTGATGGCCATAAGCGCATTTTATTTATTAAAAGAAATAATAATTGATTTTTTCGATAGGTTCGTGTTTTCTTTGATGGACGAGTAGCACCGGATAAAATACTCATAATAATTTGTCATTATATATTAAATATATGTTAAGATTTGAAAATATTATAATTTGGCGAGGTGTCCGGGAGTTGCACCCAGCTGTAGGGGGTTAGAGCCCCTGTGATCCCTCCGATCCACACCCCATATATATCAATAATTTTTGAAATTATATATAACTTTAATGAAAGTAATATTATTCAATTTCAATTTATTGTCAAGGTAATTTTATTGCTGCATATTTTTTTACACGCCACTTTTATTTGACATTCTTTATAAAAATGTGTTTATATTTTGATAAAATTACAATTTAATCAGCATTTTTTTAAATTTTTTCTTCATACAAGAGACCTCTGCATAAGTTCTGATTTATAATAAAAATTAGTTTTTATAATGAAATTCTTTATTTCCAGATAAATTTTTGAGCAGAGGTAAAAGGCACAAAAATCAATTGCTTAACGACAAAAACGTGGTTTTGTCTACTCTTGATTTTTGGTCGTGTTTACGGTGTAAACACTCCATGAAACTTTTGCACAATAAATTGTGCAGAGGTTTCTACAAGGAATTTACAACAATCAGAGAAATATCATCGGCAGGCACAGTGCTTTGCATATAGTCAAATAAATTTTTCAAAATTTCATTTAAAATATCATTACTATCATTATATTTTTGACAAGCCAAACTAAAGGATTTTATTAAATTTTCTTCACCATAAACTTCACCATAATGGGGACTTGGCGGTGAAATGGCTTCATTTGCTCCGTCTGTATAAAATAATACACTATCTCCCCTATTTAATTGATGGCTAAAACAAGAGTAAGCTAAATCATTCTTTACACCAAGCACAAGCTCATTTGTCCAATCAAGCATAACAGCTTCATTACTTAGACTATTATTTATAATCGGAGGAGGGTGTCCTGCACTTGCAAAAGTAATAATTCCGGTTTTAAAATCAATAATTGCAGTCAACATGGTTACAAAAAGTGATGAAGTATCACGCCTTAACAGGGCAGTATTTACTTTCTCCAAAGTTTTTGCAGGACTAAAACCATCTAAAAGAAAAGAACGTGCCAAGGAAATAACAGAACTCATGATTAATGCAGCCGGAATACCTTTTCCGCACACATCACCAATCACCACACACCACTTATCTTTATTATCAATATGTTCAAAGCAATCATAAAGATCTCCATAAACTTCACGGGCAGTTTTGATTGTGGCAGAAATTTGAAAGCGTGAATTTTTTGGAAAGTTTTGAGGCAAAATACTGTCTTGTATACTTTGTGCAATGGCAAATTCATTAATTAAACCTTGTTGAGCAATGGCACTATCCACCAAATTTCTAAATGATGAACGCAAGGTAATTCTTATTTTATCAAAGTTATCAATCATCATTCCGATTTCATCGGGATAGGGAGCTTTAATAAATGGCGTATCCAAATCGCCACTACCCATTTTTTTAATGGATTTTGTAAGCGATGCCAGAGGTTTTAATGTGTGTGAAGTAACCAGCCACGTTACCATCCCCACAAATAAAGGACAAATAATGGCAGCCAAAACCAACCAAATAGGAATTGCAGAAGAATAATTGCCAAGCTCTCGACTTTGCACAAGCAAAGCCAAAAACCAACCCTTTGTATACATGGGATAATAAATTAAAGAAGTTAAATCTGACCATGGCAAATTCCAAGCTGTCAATAGCTTAGCAAAGTCTTCATCCAACTGAATAAGTCCTTTTTTTCCTGAGATAATATTTTTTTCGATTTCCAATAATTTCGGTATATTAAAGAGTCTTGCCTCTTCACCAAGGCTTTGAGGGCCACTTCCTAACTTTCTATTTGGAGGAAAAATAATATATTGTCCGTTTTGGTCAAAATAAAGTGGTTTTGCATTTGTAAAACCTGATAATTTATGCAATGTTTCAGCAATCCATGGCATTGTTACAATAATTCCAAACCAACCGTCTTTTTCAGTTTTACTAAGGTATTTACCATATATCATTGACGCATGGGGATCATTATCTGAAAAAGTCATCAGCAAACTTTTCCAGTTATAATCTAATGTCATATCATTTTGATTGCTCATATCAGATGAAGCACTTGCATCAAAAGCAGAGGAAATATATTTAGACAAATCCTCCTGCATTAAACTTTTCTTTGCCTTGCCGTCTGTAAAAGTATATAACCAAGTTTTGCCATCTTTACCGGCAATAATTCCATAAACAGAGCTGTCGGCCATAATTACCCGACTGTTTCCGTCCTCATTTAAAAACTTATCAAGTTTGGCATTATCATTTGCAAAAATATCATTTAATTCAGATAAATTTAATATTTCAATCAATTGATCCAAATTACTTTTGACCCTATCAAGATAGGTTGAACTTATGATTGACTGAGAATGTAAAGTTTGCTCACCAAATTCTTGAATTTTTCCCTTAATAATATTTTGAGTTAAAATATAAAAAAAGCCTATACCTCCCCAAAGTAATCCAATTGTAATTAATGTGAACAAAACAGTTTGTCTGAATGCCAGATTATTAAGCAATAAATTTTTAAATTTACTCAAATTTGAAATTGGAGATTCTTGAAAAACCACCTTATTTTGATTTTCTTCCAAAGCTTGTGCAAGAGGTAGAATTAGGGTTAAATAATTTCCATTATCACTTGAATATGTTGCATTTTTAGTCAAAAGCTGAATTAAAGCAAGCCCCCTGCCACCAATTTCTGTGCCTAAAATATTATCAATATCCTTTACTTTATACGTCAATGGATTAAATAAAACTCCATTGTCTCGAATGGCAATTTTCAAATTAGACTTATTTTCTTCAACAATATGCACAATTTCCAAATCCACTTTGACATTAGTTCCTTTTGGTTTGGAATGATTTAAAATATTTGTCAATAATTCATCCAAAACCAGACGCAAAGAAATAATATCATCATGAACCATATCTTGTTCCAAACACCATTCTTGTGCCAAGGCAAGCACTCCCTCGGCAGTACTAAAATCAAGATTGAAATTTAAATTAAATTTAACTAAATCAGTTCCCATGACAATTCCTTTTTTAAAATCACCTGCAAAATTATCTTGCACTGTCCATTTTTTTGGCATATAAATATTTTTACATATTTCATGGGACAAAAAGGTGTTTTGTAACAAAAATAATTTACAATACCATAAAAAAACACTAAAACATAAAATTCTAAAATCAAACAAACTGATAGTCCATGCAAAAATTCAATTTTTGACTTTTCAATAAGGCACACTTACTCCAAATATCGCCATATTATTAAATAATTTTAAAGCAAAATTTTATTTTTTCAAAAAAATCATGCACAGGGTTTTCATCTTCAATCCAGAACCAGTGAGGAACCATGACAGCTAAACAATTGCATTTGATGTTGACAAGTATTTGTGAAGAAATCTCCAAAGGTGACTATGAAAAAGCCAAAGCTATTTTTGATTTACCACCTTGCAATGATCAAAATGATCCGGTCGCAATTTTAATTGAAGCCTTTTCCATGATGCTCCTTAGAATTGAAGCTCGAGAATTTGAAATGAGTGGACTTTTAGAAAAGTTAAAAAAAGCAAAAACCGAACTCTTACAACATAAAGAAAACCTTTCCCAAGAAAATACACGACTTAAAAAAGAATTAATCCAAAAAAATATTGAAGAAAAACCATTGGGACAAACAAAATCAATTCAGACCATTTTAAAACAAATTGAAAGAATTTCACCCATGGACAGCAATCTTTTAATTACAGGTGAAACAGGAACAGGAAAAGGAAAATTTGCAAAATATATTCATGAATTAAGCCCAAGATCCCCCAAACCTTTCATCATCATAAATTGTGCTGCAATTCCTGCCACCCTCTTGGAAAGTGAACTTTTTGGCATTGAAGCCGGAGTTGCATCCGGTGTGCAAGCCAGAATGGGCCGTTTTGAACAAGCTTCGGGCGGAACCATATTTTTAGATGAAATAGGTGATATGCCCTTTGAAAGTCAAGCAAAATTGCTTCATATCATTGAAACGGGACTTGTTGAAAGAGTAGGGGGAAGAAAGCAAATCAAGGTTGATGTCAGAATAATTGCCGCAACCCTACATGATCTTGAGCAAATGGTTAAAAACAAAACTTTTCGGGAAGACCTATATTATAGGCTGAATGTTATTCACTTACATATTCCCCCACTTCGTGAAAGACGTGATGATATTTTATTGTTAACAAAACATATTTTAGCAAAGCAATCCTTAAGAAATCCCTTGGCAATAACAGCAATCCATAATGAAGCCCTTGAAGTTTTAACAAATCAACGTTGGCAAGGTAATGTGCGAGAACTTGAAAATGTCCTTGAAAGAGCAGCCCTTATGGCAGAAGGAAGTCAAATCACAGCCGCTGAAATAATCAATATTTTAGGTAATAATTATATTCCTGACTCATATTTATTCCAAAATAAAGATCAGTCAACCCTAAATCCCGCATATTCAAATGCAAATATTATGCCAAACATTGACTTTGACCCAAGCAATCAACATGGTTTACCAACTTTACAACAACTTGAAAATAAATATATTTCAATACTTATGGAGCATTTTAACCATAATAAATCCAAAACTGCCAAAACACTTGACATCAGCCGAGAAGGATTAAGGATTAAACTTGATAAATTGGCAAAAAATCCAAATTCTTTAATTTAATTTTGTTCCGAATTAGTAAGAAGCCACGTGATTCCCCCCTCAAACTCCAGGGCTAACGCATCTAAATTGAAATAGTTTTTCAATTTTATAATATATTGATATATCATTGTTTTTTTTATTTATATTTTTTATATTTTTTGTATAAAATATGTTTTTTTAACATATTGTTTTATAAATGTTTTTAAAAAATAAATTTAAAAATAATTAATTTTTTTTTTGAAAGTAAATTTCACAAGCGGATTGACGTGGGGAAACATTAATAAACCAGCGTTTACTAAAAAAAACGATTTATAAATTTTTAAACAATTTAATTGTAGTTACCTTAGTAACATACTATTTTCATAGAAAAAGGAACCTTATAATGCCAAAGCACAAAGTAAAATATTTAGCTTTTATTTTCCTCTTAATTGTATTTATGATGCCCTCCATATCCTTTGCAGATGAGCCACTGCGCCATGTATACACTGCCCCTGACAACCCGATTAATGTATCAGCTTCGGGCCGATACATTGGAGAGGCAGATTTTGATAACAGCACAGGAGGATTTAGTGTTGCAGAATTTGCAACCGGCCTTGAATGGAGATGGCTTAATTTTAGCTATACAGGTCGTCAATATAATTGGAATAATGTAAATAATCTAAGCTTTGGTAATGGCAAGAACGATCCATGGGATACAATTCATACTTTAAGTATGGGAGTAAATTTTGAAAATATGATTAATAGTCGATGGGGTTGGTTTGCAGGAATAACAGGCAAATCTTCCTTTGAGCAAGAAATGGATAATTCCCTTTCAGCCTTTGGACAAGTCGGTCTTATGTATCGATTTAACAATGACTGGACTACATTTTTTGGACTGATCGGTTCTGTTTCCTATGATGACCCCACTATTTTCCCATTCATTCGTATAAACTATCGCTCTGCCAAGGATATTGGCTTATCTGCAAACATAGGTATTCCTGTAAGCTATATAAGCTATCGTTTTAATGAAATAATAGCCTTAAGAGCCGGGGGTGGAATAACAGGCAATGAATATAGACTTGCTGATGACAGTTCGGTTTCCAAAAAAGGATATGTCAAAGAAGAAGATGTTACAGCAGGGATTTATGCCGATATTACCCCAAATTTTACAGGAATTGAACATTTGCGTCTTTCCATCGGAGCAGAATATACAACTTTAAGGGAAATTAATATTTATGATAAGGATTATAATAAAATCCAAGATATTGACATTGATAATGCCATGGGTGGATTTGTTCGCTTACAATATACATTTTAGGATGTGTTTTTGAATTATTTTTTCGAGAGAGGGAACTTTTGAAAAAGTTCTCCCCCTATCGAGCTATCCCCACGCCATTCCGGTTTTCAAGAATCACAATTTTGGTATGGTTTTTGATTTTTTAAATTTAGCAAAATATAAATAAATCAAAATAGTTATGACATTGATTGAAAAAATGTTTTTTAAGGAAAGGGGGAGTTTTTCCTCCTCAATCCGGAATCACGTGGGTTTCCCCCACAAAACTTTTTAATAACAATATGTTAGCAACTATAATTCAATAACTACCATTTAAAATTGAAATAATATTTTTTTCGTAACATATTTATATCATAAAAAAAGACCTTGCATTATACATTACACGTCATTCCAATTCTTATATTAAAAAATATTTTTATTAAAATTGATTTGTGACAATTTCTTATTTTTGTCATTTTTTCAAATAAAATTTGAAAAAATCATTGGGGTTTGCAAAGGGAGTCACTCCCTTTGCTGGCAGGGCTAACGCATCTAAATTGAAATAGTTTTTCAATTTCATAATATATTGATA
>CAYJGE010000032.1:0-24585 GCA_964369835.1 uncultured Mailhella sp. | reverse complement strand
CTCCCTTTGCAAACCCCAATGATTTTTTCAAACTTTGTTTGAAAAAATGGCAAAACAAGAAGTTTTCACTAATCAGTTGTGATAAAAATATCTTTTGCTATAAGAATTGGAATGACACATTTTTAATTCTTTATTTCATTAACCGACAATTATAACTCTACTATATATCAAGAAAAAAATACTAGGTGTCATTGCGATGACCATGTCAATCCGCTTGTGAAAATTACTTTCAAAAATAAAAATACTTAAAAAGTTATTTTTTAAAAAACAAATGTAAAACAATATGTTATAAAAATTTGTTTTTTAAGGAAAGGGTGAAGCAATTGCTTACGTTTGAGGGGAAAACTCGCCTAGCCGTCAGGCGTCGTGGAATGTTTCAAAAAATGGGGCTTTGCCCCCAACCCCCCAGCAAAGGGAGTGACTCCCACGTGATTCCGGATTGAAGGCTGTTTTAAGTCCCCGATTTGGCGAGGAGATTGCCACACTAGTTTCACTCGTTCGCAAAACTTTTTTAATTACAATTGTACAAGCTTTGTTTTATAATTTGTCAATTAACTGTGATTTTAATTCAAACACCACATTTCTCGTCCAGTCATATTCTTTTTCAAAATTATTATCCAAAACAAAGGATGTGGAAGTTAAAAAATAAATTTGATAATCAAAATCAAAGATATATGTTGTTATAAATGCCCCAAGTATATTTTTTTGTTCTGAGCCAAAGGTTTGCAACATGGAAAAAATATTTTTATTCTCTTCTGTCTCAGGATAGGTAAAATAGATTGATTTTGCATCTAAATAATTTTTTGCAACTTCCTGCTTCCAAATTAAATCAGTTTGTGTATCTACTTTAATTTTTTTAAAAGTTTTAAAGGCACTTTTATAGGACTGAATTACTCTTGTTATTTGTTGTGCCCTGGTACTTTTTTCATCGGACAGTAAAAATGGCATGGTGTATAAATATACCATTTGATTGATACTTGCATATTCACCTTGTTCCAGATTTTGGCTGTAACTTTTTGGAATATATAGTTCCAATAGGTTTGCATTTTCAGGAAGTTGATCCTTTATCAAGTTAAAATATGTGGGATAAAAATTTTTCACAGATTGAAAATTTTTTATGTTACTTGGAAAAAAATTAAAAGTTTTCAAATTTAACTCAATACTTTTTTCCTCTTCATTGGCATAAGTAATGTGGCTATAGCAAGTGATACTTGATAGACAAGTCAGCATAAAAAATAATTTAAATATTTTTGACATAATCTCCTCTTGAACTTGAGTCGAGTTTGCATAATAAATTATGCATAAATTTCAATATGAGCATATTTTCATAGATACCAAAAATCAAGAATAGACAAAACCACGCTTTTGTCGTTAAATGATTGCCCTAAAAAATTTTTTTGGCGTGCCTTTTACCTCTGCATAAAAATTTATCTAAAAATAAAAAATTTCATTCTAAAAACAGATTTTTATTAAAAATTAATAATTGTGCAGAGGTCTCTTAATTAGGTTTAATTATATGAATAATAATTAAATTTATTACTTATGAAATATGTTCTTTAGCTTAAAAGCATTGCATCGCCATAGGAAAAAAATCTGTATTTTTCTGCTATGGCATGGTTGTAAATTTTCATAATTCTTTCATGTCCTGCAAAGGCACTGACCAACATGAGAAGTGATGATTTCGGCAAGTGAAAATTTGTGATTAACCCTGAAATAACATTAAATTTTTTTCCCGGATACATGAAAATATTTGTATAGCCTTGACAACCGCATATGGGCAATAAATCTTGATTTTTTTGTAAATTTTCATTGTTTGATTCATTTTTATTTAAAATAAATTCCAAGTCACTTTGGTTGTTTAGATATTTTTCATAGGCCAAAGCCATGCCCTCAAGGGCTCTTGTCACTGTTGTTCCAATGGCTATGATTGGAACTTGTTCCGATTTGGCTTTTAAAATGGCCTTTGCTGTTTTTTCGGGAATTTCAACATATTCGGCATGCATTTGATGTTGTCTGATATCATTTGCTCGCACAGGGCTAAAAGTTCCATAGCCAACATGTAAAGTTATCTCTTCCCATAAAAAACCTTTGTTGATTAAACTTTCTTGAATTTCTTTGGTAAAATGAAGGCCTGCTGTAGGTGCTGCCACAGAACCTTTATTTTGTGCATAAATTGTTTGATATCTGGTTTTATCATTATTTTTAAGTTCATCATTTTCAATTCCGTCAGATCGTTTAATATAGGGTGGCAAAGGAATCAGACCATGCTGTTCAAGGGTATCCAACAAACTGTTTTCCCAGTAAAGATTGACAATATGTTGGCCATATTCTTGTTTTTCTAAAATTTCAACAGTAAAATCAGGAAAATATAACTTTTCATGTACTTTTATTTTTCTGGAAGCCTTAATTAAGACAGTTGCTAAATTTGTCTTGCTATATTTAGGATAATCTATTATTTTTGCACTATTTTCCAGTAGGGGAATAGGTGTAATTATTAGCATTTCAACCTTTGTTCCATTTTCTCTGCTACCAAAAATACGGGCAGGAACAACCTTTGAATTATTTGCAATAATTAAAGCTTTTTTCGGTAAGTGTTCTGAAATATTTGAAAAATATGTATCCGTATACATAGGCTTATTTAGGTTAACAGCCAATAAACGTGAATTTTCTCGCTCTTTGCTGGGGGATTGGGCTATTAATTCTTCAGGTAAATCATAATGATACTCTTCCAAATCAAACTTATTTTCAGATAAATTTATATTCATTTTTTCTTTCTCATGCTCTATGATTTTTTTAGACTTTGTATAGACTTTTATACATTAAATAATTTAAGTTTTGACATTTTTATTTTTTTTAGATATTATTATATTTAATTCAAAATGTCATTTTATTTTTTATATGAACTATTTCAGATGATTATATCACTAAGTAATTTATATTGAAGAAAACTGATATATAAAACTGTAAAATAAGTTCTTGCAAGATTATATTTAATGTTGTATAAATTTTTTTAACAGTTCATTGTCTTTTGTTTTGTTATATTTTTTAATTTTTTTATCGAATGGAGTTTATATGAATAAAATATCTGTAGCTCTTTTATTATCTGCTTTTGTAGTATCATCAGCATGTACAAATAATAAAACAGGTCAAGAAGTGCCAACTCAAAAAGATGTTAGTGCAGAAAAATTGTATACCACTACAGCAAACCATGGCAACGCTCCGGTTTATGAAAAACCTGAACGCGTTGTATCTGATCTTGGAATAAACCTAAACGGTCCTGTTTCCATAACAGATACAATTAATATGACACTGAAAAACCATCATGGTTTAAAGGTGATCAGAGCAAATCTTGATGCTGCCAAATATCAAGTAGAAAGAGCAAAAGCCGGCTGGGGACCTCGCCTTGATTTACAAGGAAACTATGGATATGATCGTCAACACCCCGATGATGAAGACATTAATGAAGGTCTTTTTCCGGGCGGTGGAATTAGTTTAACCTTGACTCAACCTTTATGGGATGGTTTTGCCACCACAAGTAATGTAAGATCAGGTCAAGCCACAGTTGATGCATTAAAAGCCACTGTTTTTGATAATGCAACTACCTTTACATTAGATGCAATCATTGCCCATATTGACGTTATTCGTCAAAGGGAAATTGTTTCTTTGTCAAAAGAAAATGTATCTGCCCACGAAAGAATTTTAGGTCAACAAAGGGAAAGGGTAGCTTTAGGGGCAGCACCATCTTCCGACGTTACCCAAACTCAAGGTCGCTTATTAAATGCAAAAGCTACTTTATCTCAAAATATTGAAGCCTTAGAAGCAGCTGAAGCCCAATATATGCGTCTTACCGGTGTTTTCCCTCCTCAAATTTTGGAAACTGTTGAACTTCCAGGAAAACTATATCCCGATGCCAACGAAGCCTTTGAATATGCACGCACAGTAAACCCAAAAATTTCTTCATACTTGTATGATGTTGATGCGGCAAAATATAATAAGGATTTGGCAAAGGCAGGTTATCATCCTCAAATAAATCTCGAAACCGGTGTAAGTTATTCCGATAGAGATACCACGGGATTAAATGAAGGCGAATATGAAAAGTCATTTGATGTAAGAGTCAGAATGGATTGGAATTTATTCCATAGCTTTGCGGATAAAAATGCAGTAAGATCCGCCAATTCTTCCCTTGTTGAATCTCGTCAAGTTGTTTTAAATTTTCTTGATGAGCTAAAGGCTGAACTTGACAATACCTATTCTCAATACTATTCAGCCATAGACCAACAAAAATATTATCAACAAGCCAAGGTTTACAACCGTGAAACAAAGGTTGCTTATGTGGAACAATTTGCTTTAGGAACAAGAAGCCTTTCAGATATTCTTGATATTGAAAGTGAATATTTTACCTCTTCCATTGAAGAATTGACATCAAAAGGTAATATTACAGTTGGAGCATATCGTATCATAGCATTAATCGGAACTCTTGTTCCTGCCCTTGATATTGACGAAGAGCTTTACAATACATTAAATATCAGTGATTTTGAAAATCAAAGCCTTGACTTATAAGCCTGATATATATGAATAACTATGAACTGAAAAATTTAATAACTGCTATTTACAATAACAATTAGAAAATTTATGAAGATTTGCAAGAAATATGTATGAAATATACTATTTCTTGCAAATTTTGTTTAAAATTTCAAAGAAAAGGATTTACTGTGATTTTTCCCATGGGACCATTTATTAATGCTGTTTGTGTGTTTATTGCATCACTTATTGGCATAAGTATTGGTAAAATGTTGCCTGAAAGGGTTAGGACTATTGTTTTTCAAGGGCTTGGGCTATGTACATTGGTTATTGGCATGAAAATGGCTATAGCAACAAATGCTCTGTTGGTTATAATTTTGAGTATTTTAATAGGTGGAATTTTAGGAGAATTGTTTAATTTGGAAGAAAAATTTCTGAGTATAGGAACTTTTTTAAAAAATAAAATTGGTTCAAATAATCCAAAGTTTACCGAAGGTTTGGTTAATGCCTCAGTCTTATTTTGTATTGGAGCAATGGCAATAATCGGTTCGGTTGAAGAGGGGATAAATGGTGATAAAACCATTGTTATAACCAAAACCATCATGGACTTTTTTGCTTCAATTGCCTTGGCTTCTGTTTATGGAATAGGGGTTGGTTTTTCAGCTTTAACCATATTCATTTATCAAGGCTTGTTGGTGATTTTTTCAAGTCAATTGCAAGGCATGATCAGCCCTGAATTATTGGTTGAATTAAGTGCTTTGGGTGGCGTGCTTATACTTGGTATTTCATTAAATTTATTAAATCTTTTGCAAATTAAATTGTCAAATTTCTTACCTTCCTTGATTTTACTACCCATTTTGTACCCATTGTATTTATTATTAGGTTTATGAAATTGAAAATTTGACAAATTTATTTTACTCATATATTTATTTTAACAGAATTTATTTATTTTTGGAGTAATAATGTTTATAAATGGTGAAAATCACGAATTGTTATCAGAGCAAGATTTACAATCTTTTTTGATGGATAAAGGTTATGAAATAGCTAAAATTGCAGTTGAATATAATGGTACAGCCATTTCAAGAGTAAATTTTCCAAAAATTATGTTAAAAAATAGTGATCATCTTGAAATTGTTTGTTTTGTGGGTGGTGGTTAATTGAATTATTCAGCTTCCGAGCATGAAATCAGTCCATTGACTTTGCAAGAGGTTTTGACAAAAAGGCATGGCATTGATGCGCAAAATAAATTTCAAAATTCAGTGGTTGGAATTGCAGGTTTAGGCGGACTTGGTTCCCATGTGGCAACTTTTTTGGCAAGACTGGGGGTTGGCAAGCTTATTTTAGCTGATTTTGATTTCGTGGATATATCAAATATTCATAGGCAAAATTATACCTTGGAAGATATTAATCTACCTAAAACCAAGGCGTTAAAACAATATTTAAATAAGATCAATCCACATTTAATATATGAAAGTCATCAAATAAAATTGACTGAACAAAATATTCCGGAAATTTTTGCTAAATCTGACATTATTTGTGAAGCTTTTGATGAAGCAAGCCAAAAGGCCATGTTAACTGCTTGTGTTTTAGAGAAAATGCCAAATGTATACTTGGTCGGTGCAAATGGTATGGCAGGCATTGGCAGCCCCAATAAAATAATCGCAAAAAAAAGATTTAATCGTTATTTTTTATGTGGTGACAATATAAGTTCAGTGGAGGAAATGAATACTTTGTTTGCTCCGAGGGTTGCCCTTTGTGCCGCAAAGCAAGCCACCGTGATAATGCAATTGATTTTAGGAGAACTTAGTTTAGAATTTTAGGAGAAATAAATGAATAGTGTTGATGAAGAGAAAACAGAATTATCAGATATATTCAAGTTGGGAAAGCATACGTTTAATTCCAGATTTATTTTGGGTTCAGGTAAATATTCACTTGATTTAATTAATGCTGCCATTGAAAATGCAGGGGCTGAAATTATAACTTTGGCTTTAAGGCGTGCAAACTTGGACGGCATGGCAAATATTTTAGATTATATACCTAAAAATGTTACCTTATTGCCAAATACTTCGGGCGCAAGAAATGCTGATGAAGCTGTTAGAATTGCTCGTCTTGCCCGTGAATGTGGTTGTGGTGACTTTATTAAAATTGAAGTTATTCATGATGCAAAATATTTATTACCTGACAATTATCAAACTGCCAGAGCCACAGAAATTTTAGCCAAAGAAAATTTTGTTGTTTTGCCATATATGTATCCGGATTTAAATTCAGCCAGAGATATGGCAAATTCAGGTGCAGCCGCCATTATGCCCTTGGGTTCGCCTATTGGCACCAATAAAGGTCTTACCACCAAGGATTTTATTCAGATTTTGCTTGATGAAATTGACTTGCCTATTATTGTGGATGCAGGCATAGGAAAACCCTCTCAAGCTTGCGAAGCCATGGAAATGGGCGTCAGTGCAATCATGGCAAATACTGCCATTGCCACGGCAGGTGATATTCCGAGCATGGCCAAGGCGTTTAAATTGGCAATAGAAGCCGGTAGGTTGGCATATTTAGCAAAACTTGGGCGTGTGCTTGACAAAGCAGTTGCTTCATCGCCTTTAACAGGCTTTTTATCTGAGGTTTAGTCTATGTCAATGAAATATTTGCCAAACATGGAAAAACTTGATCACTCCATGATGGAAGAGGTTTTGGAATCTGTAAACAGTGTTGATTTTGCTAAATTCACCCCGGCAGACATTCACACTCTTTTACAAAAAGACTATATAAATAAAAGTGACTTTGCCGCTCTTCTTTCTCCTGCTGCCTTACCCTTTTTAGAGCAAATTGCTCAAAAGGCCATGCTTGAAACTCGTAAACGCTTTGGCAACACCGTTAGTCTTTATACTCCGCTTTATATAGCAAATCATTGCTCAAATCATTGTGTATATTGCGGATTTAATTGTAAGAATGATATTGTTCGCGGTCAATTGTCCATGAGTGAAATAGAAAAAGAATATCAAGCCATTGCCGAAAGTGGAATTAAGGACATTCTCATATTGACAGGTGAACATAGGGGAAAGTCTAGTCTTGAATATATTGCGGAAGCTTGTTCCTTGGCAAGGCAATATTTTTCTTGCGTTGGAATTGAAATATATCCTATGAATACAGATGAATATGCTGTTTTACATAAGCATGGGGTTGATTTTGTTTCGGTATATCAAGAAACGTATAATCCGGAAACATATGATCAAAAGCACTTGGCAGGTCCCAAAAAAGTTTACCCTTACCGTTTTTATTCTCAAGAAAGAGCCTTGCTTGGTGGCATGAGGGGTGTTGGCTTTGGAGCTTTGCTTGGACTTGATGATTTTAGAAAAGATGCCTTTGCCACGGGTTTGCATGCCATGCTTATGCAAAAAAAATATAGTTGGGCAGAAGTTTCTTTTTCTTGTCCAAGGCTTAGACCTATTGTTAATGATAGCAGTATCAACCCAAAAGATGTGCATGAACCCCAGCTCTTGCAAGTGCTTTGTGCCTATAGGCTTTTTATGCCCTATGCAGGAATTAATATTTCCACCAGAGAGAGAAGTGTGTTTAGGGATAATGCCATTAAAATTTGTGCCAATCGAATTTCAGCCGGTGTGAAAACCAGTGTTGGCGGTTATGACGATGAGGAAAAGGGTGATGCCCAGTTTGTGATTTCCGACGAGAGGTCGGTCAATGAAGTGATTGGTGCTATTCATGCAAATGGTTTGCAGTCTGCCATGAATGATTATATTTATGTTTAATTTATATATTGTAGAGTTAGAATCGTCGGTTAACAAAATAAAAATTATAGGGTAATTATCAACACCTTGGTTTTGCTTCGCAAAATCAAGGTGAGTTTTTTATTGTCATAAAATATAGGGGTAAACCAGTCAGGCTTCCAATATCTGCGTCAAGCTGTAAATTTTATCGGTTATGTACTTGAGTACACGCCCTCTAAAATTTTTCGCTTTCCTTGCTCTTGAAAGCCTGCCTTATTTTACCCGCTATTTTATGACACTACCTCGCTTTTTGCTTGTCAAAACGAATAGTTATTAAATCGTTTATGCACTCTGTAAGGAGAAGCAAAAAGCGATTTAATGGAACGTGAACCCCCCGTCATATTACTTCGCTACGCTCATTAATATGACACCCCCCTTATAGTGCTTACGCAAGCGAGCACAAGGGGGAAATGTAAAAATCATTGGGGTTTGCAAAGGGAGTCACTCCCTTTGCCGGGGGTTTGGGGGGCAAAGCCCCCAAATTGGAATAAGGTAATTGTTTAGAGTATATCCATTAGAAATTCAGCTTAGTATTTTTGGATATGCTCTAATTAATTGATTTTTCAGCAATGATATAGGCTTGTCCAAAATTATTTGAGTATTCAAACTCATTTTTACCTTCAATGGTTAATTTGTTTACTTTAATTTCTATATTTTTAAATCCGATTTTATTTAATAGTTCTTCCAGTTCATTCTTTTGTATGGCACCTGCAAGACAGGCGCAATGTAAATTTAAATCCTTATGCATGGGATTTAAATTATTATTTAGGGCAATAATATCCGAAATGGCTATTCTGCCCTTATTTTTTAGCACTCGATGGGCTTCCCTATAAACTTTTTCCTTTTGAGGTGATAAGTTGATTACACAATTGGAAATAATTACATCAATACTATGATCTTTTAAAGGCAATTCTTCAATTTGTGCCACGATAAAATTAATATTGGTTAAATTTAATTGTTTGGCATTTTCTTTTGCCCTAATAATCATTTCATCTAAAATATCTACACCAATTACTTGTCCCTCGATTCCAACCTTTTGAGCAGCCATAAAGCAATCGTGCCCACAACCACATCCAAGATCCAAAACAGTTTCTCCCTTGTTAAGATTTGAAACTTGCTCAAGATTTCCACAACCAAAAAAATAATTTTTGTTAAAAATTTTATTTGAAACAGTTTTTAATTCTTCCGGATTGCTACTTTCATAAAAACTTGGTTCACAAAAACCAAAGTCTTTTAAAATCAATAGATTTTTATATTTTTTCTTAATGATTTCATAAATATTTTTTTCGTTTTTCATTTTTTTACTTTTAAAATTATTTTGTTTGTGTTTAAAAATAACTAATATTTCAATTAATTGCAATAAAAAAAAGGTTTGAAAAAAAATTGTGGAGAGCATGTATTAGTTCTTTACTTTTTAAAAATTCTGGGGTAGGTTATAGAAAAGGTTAATAACGAGGTTCTAATAATGAGAAAAGTGTTTAAAATATTGGTACTACTTTTATTGATTTCTCCGACTCCATATACTGCAAGCGCCGATCTTTTTTCTGATGAAAATAAAGATAAATTCAGTGATGTTTGGGAAGATGTTAAAGAAGAGGGACGTAATACCAAAGAATTATTAAAAGATGCTGCCCATGAAACCAAAGAAGGTATGAGCAAGGCCTATGATTCCACCAAGGAAGGATTTTCCAATTTAAAAAACAAACTTTTTTCAAAAGATGAAGATTAGCAAAAAATGAAAACCATAGATGTTAGGCAGGCTGTCGGTCTTAAATTATGCCATGATATTACAGAAATTTGCCCCGGTAAGCATAAAAAAGTTGCCTTTGCCCGTGGGCATATAGTTCAAGAAGAAGATATTGAACATTTTTTACGAATCGGAAAAAAGAATCTGTTTGTTTGGGAAGACAGTGAAGGCTTGGTGCATGAAGATGATGCCGCTTATCGAATTGCCAAGGCTATTTCCGGACAAAATATTGAATTTACAGCCCCCGAAGAGGGTAAAATTAGTTTGAAAGCAAAGGTTCAAGGGCTTTTGAAAATTAATTTACCCCTTTTGGACAGATTAAACAGTATACCCGATATTACCATTGCAACCATACATACAAAGCAAGAAGTCCAAAAATCAAGAGTGGTTGCAGGCACAAGGGTTATACCCTTGGTTGTAAGCGAAACTTCCCTAAGTGCCGTTGAAGAATGTTGCAATCAGGCTGAATCTTTATTGTCTGTTGTGGAATTTAAACCATTAAAAATAGGGATTGTGATTACAGGCAGTGAAGTTTACGAGGGTCGAATCAAAGATGCCTTTACTCCTATTTTAAAAAATAAATTTGAGGCTTGGAATTGTTCAATTCATTCCAAGCAAATGACAACAGACGAAACACAAATGACCGCAAATGCAATTCAAGAAGCTCTTGATGCCGGAGCGGATTTTATAGCTGTCACCGGGGGAATGAGTGTTGACCCCGATGATAAAACTCCGGCAGCCATAAAACAGGTTGCCAGTGAAGTTATTACCTATGGAGCACCGATTTTCCCCGGGGCAATGTTTATGCTTGCCTATAGGGGTAATGTTCCCATTGTAGGGCTTCCGGGCTGTGTTATGTATCATAAAGCAAGTATTTTTGATATTATAATGCCTTGGCTTTTGGCAGGTGAACGTGTGACAAAGCATGATATTTTACGCCTTGCCCACGGAGGGCTTTGTGCAAATTGTCCTGTCTGTCATTACCCTATATGTTCCTTTGGGAAATAAACCTCTTATCCTGATTTACTATCTTAAAAGAAGGAGATCTTCAAATGATTCAAAAAGTTTTTTATGTGAATGGTGTTGAACGTAATGTTTTTGCAAAAAGTAGTGATACACTTGCAACTGTTTTGCGTGAACAGCTTGGCTTAACAGGCACTAAAGTTGGCTGTGGCGAAGGACAATGCGGAGCTTGTTCAGTTATTGTTAATGGAAAAGTTGTTCGTTCTTGTGTTCTCAAAATGAACAAACTTGAAGATAATGCTTGTGTTACCACCATTGAAGGTGTCGGTTGCCCAAGTTGTTTACACCCAATCCAAAAAGCATGGATTAAATATGGTGGAGCTCAATGTGGATTTTGTTCACCCGGTTTTATCGTTTCAGCTAAAGCCTTGCTTGATACAAACCCAAGCCCAAGCCGTGAAGACGTGCGTGATTGGTTCCAAAAACATCGCAATGTTTGCCGTTGCACAGGTTACATTCCTTTGATTGATGCTGTTATGGCTGCCGCTGAAGTCATGCGTGGCGAAAAACCAATTGAATCACTTGAATTTGAAATGCCTGCAGATAAAAGAATTTGGGGTACAAACTACCCACGTCCCACAGCTGTCGGTAAAGTTACAGGAACAATAGATTATGGTACCGATTTAGGTTTAAAACTTCCTGCCGATGCTCTTTTTGTTGCTCTTGTGCAAGCAGATGTTTCCCATGCCAATATTAAAAATATTGATACCACAGAAGCCGAAAAAATGCCCGGCGTTGTAAAAGTTGTTACCCACAAAGATATTAAAGGTAAAAACAGAATTACAGGTCTTATTACATTCCCAACAAACCTTGGTGATGGTTGGGACAGACCAATTCTTAATGATACCAAAGTATTCCAATATGGTGATGCCATTGCCATGGTTTGTGCTTCCACCTATGAAGAAGCCACAGCTGCCGCTGCAAAAGTAAAAGTTGATTATGAACTTTTACCTGCCTATATGAATTTATTTGCAGCCAAAGATCCCGATGCCATTGAAATTCACCCCGGAACACCAAATACTTATTATTATCAAAAGCTTGCCAAAGGTGATGAAACAGCTCCTATTTTTGAAAGTGCCGATGTGGTTGTGGAAGAAAGCGTTCTTTCAAGCCGTCAACCTCACTTGCCCATTGAACCGGACGTTGCTTTTGCTTACTATTCTGACGATAATAAATTATTCATTCACTCAAAATCAATCGGTGTGCACTTGCACTTATACATGATTGCACCAGGTCTTGGTATAGAACCTGAAAACATTGCAGTTGTTGCCAACCCCATGGGCGGAACCTTTGGTTATAAATTCTCACCCACTTCTGAAGCCTTGGTCGGTGCAGCCACCATGGCAACAGGTCGTCCTTGTTTCTTAAGATATACCTATCGTCAACAACAACAATACACAGGTAAACGTTCACCATTCTATATTACCACTAAATTTGCGGCAAATAAAGACGGTAAACTTCTTGCCATGGAAACAGATTATGATGTTGACCATGGACCATATTCAGAATTTGGTGACTTGCTCACTCTTCGTGGTGCTCAATTTATCGGTTCAGGTTATGATATACCAAATATGCGTGGTGAAGGCCGTACAGTTTGCACAAACCATGCTTGGGGTTCAGCTTTCCGTGGATACGGTTCTCCTCAGTCATTCCTTTCTTCCGAACTTTTGATGGATAGACTTGCAGAAAAATTAAACATGGATCCACTTGAGCTTCGTTATAAAAACGTTTATCGCAAAGGTGCAACAAACAATAGCGGACAAATTCCCGATTCCTATTCCTTGCCTACCATGATTGATGCCCTTCGTCCCAAATATAAAGCTGCCCTTGAAAAAGCCAAAGCAGAGTCAACCGATACCCATAAAAAAGGTGTAGGACTTGCCATTGGTGCCTATGGTTGCGGACTTGACGGACCTGATACCTCAGCTGCCTTTGTGGAAATGAATCAAGACGGAACAGTAACTGTTTGCACATCTTGGCAAGACCATGGACAAGGTGCAGACATCGGTGCCATTGGTACAGCTCATGAAGCTTTGTTCCCCATGGGAATTGCTCCCGAAAAACTTCGTTTCACATGGCCAAATACCGATAAATGTCCTAACTCAGGACCTTCAGGCGGTTCACGTTCACAAGTAGTTATCGGTCAAGCCATCAGAGTTGCTTGTGAAGCCTTGCTTGCAGCCGCTAAAAAAGCCGATGGTACATACATGGACTATGAAGAGCTTAAAGCTGCCGGCAAAGAAACCAAATACGAAGGAACTTACACAATTCCGGGCACTCATTGCGATGAAAACGGACAAGGTAATCCTTTCATGGTTTATATGTATGGTATCTTTATGGCTGAAATTACAGTTGAAATTGCCACAGGTAAAATTGCTGTTGATAAAATGACATTAATGGGTGATATTGGTAAAATTAACAATAAACTTGTTGTTGACGGTCAAATGTATGGTGGTATTGCTCAAGGTATAGGCCTTGCACTCAAAGAAGATTTTGAAGATATTCAAAAACATGCCACAATGATTGGTGGCGGTATTCCTTACGTTAAGGATATTCCTGACAACATTGAACTTCATTACTTTGAAGAACCAAGAGAATTTGGTCCGTATGGAGCTGCCGGTGTCGGTGAATTGCCACTTACCTCAGGCCATGCCGCTATCTTAAACGCCATTACCAATGCCACAGGTGCAAAAGTGACCAGAGTTCCTGCTCGTCCTGAAGTTGTGCTTGAAGCTTTGCAAAATGTAAAATAAATGATTTATGACAGTGAAATTTGTTTTGATCTGATATATAATCAAGGTTTTTGTTTTTGCAAGAACTAAAATAATTGAACCTGAAAAAGGCATATTTTGTCTCTTTCAGGTTCAATTCAATATTATTTATATGTCAATCATTTCAATTTCATAAAACACAATGTTAATTACTTCCTCTAAAATATCATGCGGCACTTTTTCAATTTTTTTATATCCTCGAGTTTCAATATCAAGTGATTTGATATGTTCGCAAAGAATAAATCCTTAAATTTGTGTTCTGGCGTCGAGGGCTACATGGAGAGGAAAATTTTTATTCTTGCTTGTTATTGGCAATAAAATAACAAGACCTGTCTTTTTATTGAAAAAGTTATTGCTTAATACCAAGGCAGGACGATAACCGGCCTGTTCATGACTCGCTTGGGGAATTAAAGTTGAGTTTGATAATATCTCCTTGTTCTACCATAACTCACGCCCCATGGGAATATTATCAAGACTATCTTTTGTATCAACTTGATACTCGTCATGATAGTTTATAAAAAGCTCTTTTATGTTCTTTCTTTTTTTGATTTAGCCTTGCTATGATAATTTGCTCATTTTCTGTTTTAATTTCAAGAATATCATTTTCAGCAAGATTAAGGCTTGTCAATACATACTTAGGGACTCGTATTCCTTGAGAATTTCCCCATTTTTGCAGTGTTGTTTGCATGGCTTACCTCATTTTTAAAATGTATATACAAAATATATACATTAATTTTGAAATGGCAATGTTTGACTGAATTTATAAGAAAATTGCATATTCTGTGCCTATTTTTTACAGATTTTTTGTAATGTTCTGCTATTTTTTATTTTACTGACAAATATTTATTATTTAAATTATAAAGGATAATGTAATGGAACAGGAAATTTTGAGAAAATTTGAAGCCCTATGTATTCAAGAAGAAGCTCCGGCCTGTCAAAGTTCTTGCCCTTTGCATGTTGATGCCAGAGCTTTTATTGGCTTTATGCAAAATAAAAATCTTGCAAAAGCCAGACAACTTCTTGATAAGACTTTACCTCTTTCCATGCTTACCGCATTTTTATGCGAGGGAGTTTGTCAAGAGGCCTGTAGACGTTCAAGCATTGATCAGGGTTTAAATTTACCAACCTTGGAACGTGCTTGCGTGTTAAATTCGCAGTCGGCAAAAATTATGCCCTTTCCGAGTACAGGAAAAAATATGGGGCTTTTGGGCTGTGGACTTTCAAGTTTTATCTTGGCTTTTGAGCTTGCCAAAAAGGGACATATTGTTACAATATATCATTTTGAAGAAATAGGTAAACAAATTGAAGAAAAAGCCAAGGATTTATTGCCTGACAATGCAATTAGTGAAAGTATTAAAGTTTTAAAAAATTTAAAGGTAAAATTTGCTGAAATAAAAGAAATAGATTCTGAAATTTTGCAAAATTTATCTGACAATCATCTTCTTTTGTATCTTGGCTTTGATGATGATAATCTTGAACAGTCCGAATTATTAAAAAAATATATTGCTGTTAATCCATTAACATTATTGACAGAAGATTCCAAGGTTTTGGCAGGTGGTTTTAAAAATCAAAAATTCATTGAAAATATTGCAGACGGTAAAAAAGCCGCCCTGTCCATTGAGCGAATTTTACAAAATGTAGATCCTGCCACGGCCAGAGAAAAAGAAGCTCCTTATCCAACAAAGCTTTATACCAGTTTGGATAATGTGGTAAAAGCTGAAGCCATTGTTTTTCAAGATGAAAAAAATCCAAACCTTGAAGAGGCCGTTTTGGAAGCCAAGCGATGTATTGATTGTGCCTGTCTTGAATGTGTCAAACAATGTTCCTATTTGTCCCACTATAAAAATTATCCAAAAAGATATTTGCGTGAAGTTTATAATAATTTAGCTGTTGTTAAGGGTTATAGGCAAGCCAATGCCATGATCAATTCTTGCACCCAATGCGGCCTTTGTGAGCAAATCTGTCCCAAGGGATTAAACATGGGGCAATATTTGGATATTGCCAAAAAAGAAATGGTGGACACAAAACGCATGCCACCGGCTGCCCATGAATTTGCCCTTGACGATATGGCTTTCAGTAATTCTTTAAATATTCAATTTGTCAGAAAACAAGGTCAAAATCAAAAAAATAAATATATATTTTTCCCGGGCTGTCAATTGCCCACCATATTGCCAAATCAAGTAATGTCTGCCTATGCCTATTTGCAAGAGAATTTGGAGGGGGGAATTGGTTTTCATCTTGGCTGTTGTGGAATTCCTGCCAAGTGGGCGGGAGAATCCAAATATCTTGATAAAACATTAGATGATTTTAAAGCCAATTGGCTTGAACTTGAAAAACCCATTTATATTTTTGCTTGTGCTTCCTGTTCGGACTTTTTCAAGACTCATTGCCCTGAAATGGAACAAATCAGTCTTTGGGAAATTATTCAAGATACAGAAAATAATCATTTAAAATCACCTGAAAATAGATTGGCAGGGGCAGTCTTAGATGAAGTTGTGGCAATACATGACCCATGTTCTTCACGCTCCTTTCCCAAAATGCAAAATTCAATTCGTAAATTGTCGGAACAGATAGGGCAAAAATACGAAGAATTGAAATTTTCAAAGGAAATGACAAGGTGTTGCGGTTATGGTGGTTTGTCAGCCAATGTCACTGCAAATACCAAGGGGAAAATTGCCGATACATTTTTATTTACAAGACAAAAGGAAACAGATAAAATTCTTTTGGTTTACTGTGCAATTTGTCGTGAGCGTTTTCAAAAGATTGAACAAAGTTCTATTCATATTCTTGAACTTCTTTTCCCCTTTTCAGAAGTTCATGATATAAAATCAGCTTCAAGTCAAAAAATGTTGTCTGCCTTTGAAAGGCAAGAAAAAAGATATGAGTTTAAGAAGAATATTTTAGAGAAGTTTTGGGGAGAATTTATGTCTTTGACTGAATATGAAATTAAAATTAATCTGTCCAAGGAAGTTGAAGAGCTGATCGGCTCAAGGCATATTTTAAAAGAAGATATAATTTTAGTACTTTTAGAAGCTAAAAAAGATAATTCTGCCTTTTATAATCAAGAAACCGGACATTTTCTTTCTGCCTATAGGCCAAGGCTTGTTACTTATTGGGTTGAATATAAAGAAGAAAATGATAATTCTTATACAATTATCAATGCCTATTGCCATCGTATGGTTGTCCCCGGCGTCAGTACCGAAAATAAGCAGGCTTTTTTTACAGAAGCTTGTTGTACAGAAAAAAAAGAGGATTAAGTATGCGTGCAGAACTTAAAGAAATTAAGGCAGATGGTTGGGTTTGCCAAAAATGTAGTATTCCCTTGGAGCAATTACCCGTGGACATAACCTATATAGGTAATAATTTTCAGGTGGAATTGCCCCGTTGTCCAAAATGCGGTTTTACTTTTATTCCTGAAGAGTTGGCTCTTGGTAAAATGCTTGAAGTTGAGCAAATATTAGAAGATAAATAAATTTGTGGTTTTAGAGTTTTTAGGTAATGTTAATTTATTATATTAAACACAAAAGCTATAAAAGGAGGCTTTAATGGCTGTTACTCTTTCTAAAGGTGGCAATGTTTCTTTAAGTAAGGAAGCACCCGGATTAAAAGATATTTTAGTGGGACTTGGTTGGGACGCAAGAAGCACAAGCGGAAGTGATTTTGACCTTGATGCCAGTGCTTTTCTGTTAAAGGAAGACGGAAAAGTAAGAAGTGATTCTGATTTTATTTTTTATAATAATTTGCGTTCTCAAGACGGCTCTATTGAGCATACAGGTGATAACTTGACAGGTGAAGGTGATGGAGACGATGAATCCATCAAGATAAACCTTGAAAAAGTGCCTCAAGATGTGAAGAAGATCTCTGTTACTGTTACAATTCATGAAGCTAGTGCCAGAAGTCAAAATTTTGGTATGGTTTCCAATGCTTTTATTCGAGTTGTAAACCAAGCCGATAATAAGGAATTGGCACGCTATGATCTTTCAGAGGATATGAGCACCGAAACAGCCATGATTTTTGGTGAAATTTATCGTCACAATGGTGAATGGAAATTTAGGGCTGTTGGGCAAGGCTATGTCGGAGGGCTGGGGCCTCTTGCCTCCAGTTTTGGGGTTAATATTTAATTTTTATATGGGAGGCTTTGCCTCCCAAACTTTTAATGAGCTAATTATGACAGATACACAAATGATGATTTTTGAACTTGGCAGTAAGGGTTATACTTGTGCTCAAATTTTAATTATAGCCGCCCTTAGAGCTCAAGGACAGGAAAATGAAGAACTTGTTCGCAGTATGAGTGCTTTGGCACAAGGCATTGCAAATACAGGCAAAACCTGTGGTGCTTTAACAGGTGGTCTTTGCCTGTTGTCTCTTTATGTAGGCAAAGGTAGTGATTTTGAATATGCCGAGCCAAAGGAAGCCTTGATGTGGGAAGAGCTTATTGTCTGGTTTGAAGAGGAAATAGGACAGGGTAGAGGAAATGATTGCGATATTATATTAAATATTGATGATCAAAATAATCAAGATTTGGAAAGAATTAATCTTGATAGAAGGGTATGTGGAGAAATTGTTTCAAAAGTTTGGGAAAAATGTTTGGAGATTTTAGCAAATCATCAAATAGATCCCACAAGTCCCAAGAGTGTTGAATAAGATATGGAATTTTTACGACATACCAAGAGTGTTTGCCCAAAATGTTTAAAAAGTCTTGATGCAATATTGTTTCGTAAAAATGAAGAAATTATTCTAAGCAAACATTGTGATTTGCATGGAACTTTTAATTGCACGGTTTGGCATGATTTTCCCAAATTGCCTGCATTTGAAAATGCATTTGCAAAAAACTCCACAGAAAATCTTTCCAAATTAATTCCTTTGTCAACCAAACATGATTGTCCGCATAATTGTGGAATTTGTCCTTTGCATGAACAAAGCACTTGTACGGTTTTGCTTGAGCTTACAAAATCTTGTAATTTAAATTGTCCGATCTGTTTTGCTGATGCCAAAAATGGGCAAAGCATGGATTTTGAAAGTTTAGAGCAAATTTTAAGCAAATTAGAATTTATTCATGGGCAGGCAAGCGGGGCAATTTTGCAACTTTCAGGGGGAGAGCCGACCCTTTATCCCTATTTAATTGATGTGGTCAAGGAAGCAAGCAAGCTTTTTCAGGCTGTTCAACTAAATACCAATGGTATTTTATTGGGGCAAGATCAAAACTTGGCAATTCAATTAAAAAAAGCAGGTCTTTCGTGGGTTTTTTTGCAATTTGATACATTGAATGATCAAATAAATTTAAAAATGCGTGGGGCAAAGCTTTTTGAAATAAAGCAAAGAGCCATTGAAAACTGTAAACAGGCAGGGCTTGGGCTTGTCTTGGTTTGTACAATAGCACCTAATTTAAATGATTTTGAGCTTGGTTCACTTCTGGATTTTTCAATAAATAACTTTCCTACAGTCAGGGGTTTACATTTTCAGCCCATGACTTTATCAGGCAGAAATAATTTGGAAAATCAAGAACATTTGACCATACCGCAAACTATTCAAAAACTTGCAAAGCAAAACAATAAGTTTAAAGTTGAAGATGCTGCTCCTTCTGATTGTGAACATATAAGATGTTCGTTTCATGCCCGTTATTTTATTGATGAACAAAAAGAAATGAAATACATACAAACAAAAAATTCATTTTCTTCTGAAAAAAACGGTTTAAATTCTGTGATTGAAAATGCACCCAAAAGAAGTATTTCTTCCATTAAAAGATATTGGCATCACCAAGATGAAACAGAAAATATTGATAATTCAAATCATAATAAATTAAAAGCTTTTGATGAATTTATCAAAAAAGCAAAAAATCAAACTTTCAGTATCAGTTGCATGGCCTTTCAAGATGTTTATAATCTTGATTTGCAAAGGTTAAAGCAATGTTGTATTCATATTTATGCTTTTCATGATAATACGCATAAATTAATTCCTTTTTGTGCCTATAATTTAACTTCTGAAAATGATAATTCATTATATAGGGATAACAATGTTAAATAATTTTTTTGATAAAATAAAAGAAATTAGAGGAAAAACAAAATATAAGTCATTAAATTATTATGCCAAGTCATTAAATTATCCCCAAAATATTCCCCACGGTCTTTATTATCAAACAAAAACTTTTTTATCGACTTTTTATGATAGGGAATTTCAAACCAATCTTGAAATTGAATATTATCATAATCTATATAAATATGAAGCTCTTCTTTCAAATCTAATCCATGCTCAAAACAAATCCAACTTTTATCAAAATTCTTTAAAGAATTTTGATTTTATACAATTGGAACAGGAATTGGAAGCTTTTAGAAATTCCAAAAGCTCTAAAACAAATATCAAGATTTTAAAGAAAAAAATAAGTGATCTTTTATTTGATTTGCCTTGCACTTTGCCTGAAAATATAGTGGAAAATCCGGAAAGATTTTTGGCCGTCAAACAAGATGAAATAGATAGTATTATCAGTGTGGAAACTTCCGGAACCAATGGTATAAAGCGTATTTATTCCACTGAAAATGATTTAAATTCAACCTTTGAATTTTTTTTCTATGGCATGCAACATATTTTAGGAAAAAATAATAGGGTGGCTGTTTTATTTTCAAGTGAAAGAATTGGAACCGTGGGACAACTTATGCAAAGAGCAATGAATACATTGAAAATTGAATGTAAAGTCTTTGCTTTTACAGACGATTTTGATAAACTGATTGAAGAACTTTTAATATTTAATCCAAGTTGTTTAATCGGTATTCCATGGCATATTTTAAAATTATCTGATCATGCAAAAAATACTGATTTAAAAAAAACTATAAAGTCTATTCTATTATCTGCCGATACTATATCTAGTAGCTTAAAAGAACAAATCAAAACTAATTTAAAGTGCAAAGTGTATGAACATTATGGCTTGACTGAATTTGGACTTGGGGCTGCGGTATCTTCTCAAGAAGATGACCTTGCCAATAAATTAGTCATAAGAAGTTTAGACCTGTTGGTTGAAATTATAGATGAAAATGGCAAGCCTGTATCAGATAATACATGGGGTGAGATTGTAATAAGCAGTCTTAGCCGTGAAGCCATGCCATTGATCCGTTATAGGACAGGTGATCTTGGGCGTAAAATTACAGAACAAAATTTTGAAAATGACTTTTTTGACCACTTGGAAATGGGTGGAAGAAGATCTCAAAGTTTTGAATATAATAATAAATTAATACGCCTGCATGACTTGCAATATTTTATCCATAAAAAAGGGCAGATAATAGATTTTGAAATTTGCCTATATTCAGATACTAAGAATGATAAAAGAGTGTTACTCTTGGGGCTTGAATTTTCTTCTGATACTTCTATATATTTAAAGCATAATACAATAGCATGGATAGAGCATTATTTAGAAGAAATATTGAAATTAAAACCTTTTGATTATGACGAATATTTGAAAAAATCAAAGAAAAATGTGTTTTTTAAGTTCATGAAGTTGAAAAAATTCCAAAGGCTTTTTAAAAAAAATAAAATATCTCCGAAAAAGAAAATTGAAATTCGAGAAGGTGATTTTTTAAATTTTGCAAAAAAAAATATTTGTAGAGGAAATTATGAAAACACTTTATAGTGATATAGTTAAAAATCTTACTGAAAATAAATCTGTTGTTGAAATAACCATAATTGAACAAAATGGATCAGCCCCAAGAACAGCAGGAACAAAGATGCTTGTTTTGGAAGACGGTTCTATTCTTGGCACAATTGGTGGTGGGCTTTATGAAGCAAAGGCCATGGAAGAAGGCAAGAAGGTTCTGGAAGAAAAATCTGACTTTACAGGTAAAATCCTTTATTTTGATTTGCAAAGCAAGGTCAAACCAACCGATATGGATATGATATGCGGTGGGGAATTGCGTCTTTTGCTGGATTTGATTATTCCAAGTAAAGAAAACATTGAATTTTATCAGAGTATTGTAGATACAGAGCAGTCAAAAAACAGTGTTACCATTGCGACCAGATTGTATTTTGAAGATAAATCAAAGCCCGATGTGAAAATAGATAAGGTTTTGTTTTTTGAAAATACTGCCCCTGACAGCATAAACCCCATTATTCCCGAACAAATCCAAGCCCAAATAAGTAGCCGCAATGAGCAAAAAAAATTATCCAATACGGTTATCAATAATTATGAATTTTGCTTTGATTTGATTAAAAAACCCTATACCCTTTATGTTTTTGGGGCAGGGCATGTTTCATGTGAGCTTGCCAAGATTACCGAATTTTTGGATTTTGAGACAATTGTTTTAGATGACAGGCAAGAATATTGTAATCAATATCGTTTTCCAAATGTCAAAACCAAGGTTTTGGATAGTTTAAATAAAGGTGATATTTCAGCTTATTTAGATAAAATTAATTTATCCGAGCTTGATGGAATTATTATTGTGACTCGTGGTCATGCCAGAGATAGGGAAGTTTTGGAATGTGCTTTGGATTCTAAGGCCGGATATATAGGCATGATTGGAAGCAAGAGCAAAAAACAAACAACTTATAATAGCTTGCTTGAGTTTGGTTATACCAAGGAAGATTTAACCAGAATTTACACTCCCATTGGGTTAACAATAGGTGCTCAAACTCCTGAAGAAATAGCCATAAGTATTTGTGCCGAACTTATACAGTGGCGTGCCGGAATATTGGAAAAACCTGTGGTAAAATTAAAATAATGAAAGAAATATCTTGTATAATTTTATCCGCCGGTTTTTCTTCAAGAATGAAGGCAAATCATAAGGCTTTATTACCTTTTGCAAACTTTCAAAGCATGCTTGAAAAGGTGATTGATACTTTTAAGATGGCAGGAATTACTAAAATTTTTGTTGTTCTTGGGCATAATGAAGATAAAATTAAGAAAATTGTCAAAAAAAATGATTGTATTCCCGTAAAAAATGCAGATTTTGAAAAAGGCATGTTTAGTTCTGTTTATAGTGGTATATCAGCTATTTATGCCCATGATCAAAATATTGAGGCAACTTTTTTGGTTCCTGTGGATGCAGGATTAATTAAAGTTACAAGTATTTTGGCAATCTTGGAACAAAGAAAAAATAATTTTAAAAATTTACGCAATAAATCATTAATTATTCCTCTGTTTTTAGATAAATGTGGTCATCCCCCTTTAATTTTAAAAAAGCATTTTGAACCCATCATAAAATATTATGAAAACAGTTTAAAATCAAACCATAATCAAGGTTTAAGGGGATATTTTGCCTCTTTTTTGACTGAAGATGCAAAGAAATTATTTTTAGCCAATGAAGATGCTCATTCTTTATTTAAAAGCACAAATGAAATTGATTTTTTCCCCTTACCTGATGCAGGTATAATTTCTGACATTGACACAGATGAAGATTATGAAGACAGTTTGAAATTTTTAATGCAAACAAAAAATAGAAAAAATCCTGATAGTTATGAGTGTTTACATCTTTTATTCTATGCTGATTTACCTAAAAGAACAAAGAAGCATTGTTTAAAGATAGGGCTTGGCGCTCTTAGGCTTGGAATTGCCATTAAAAATTTAAATAATCCCAAGTATGATTTTAATATTCTTTATTGTCTTTGGGCAGGGCTTTTGCACGATATTTGCCGTACTCAGAAAAAACATGCCGGTGTTGGCGCAGCTTATTTAGATAAATTTGGTTGGAACTTGGTGGCGGATATTGTGGCTTCCCATACCAATTTACCAAGTCAAGTTTTGGAAAAGATTAATATTTTTTTGGAAGAAGAAAAGCTTGATATGAAAAAAAATTCCATTAAAAATATTGATGAATTGGTTAATGATTCAGATTATTTATATCCTGCAATTTGTGTTTATTTGGCTGATAAGTTCTATGCCTCCGATGAGCATATCAGTATGGATCAAAGATTTATAAATATTAAAGAAAGATTTGTAGGTGATCAGAAAGCACTTAATGCCATTGCCAAAAGACAAAATGTTTCCGAGGCCGTGGACAAATATTTTTTTGAACTTGTTGGAAAATCTGCCTATGAATTGGTTGAAAATAAGACAGATGATCAGCATGAGATATTATTTTTAGATGTACTGGAAAAATACGCCCATGGGTTTGATTTATGACAAATGAAATCTATTTATTGAGGCATTGCCATATTGAAAGCCATGGAAAAATGGTGGGAAGTTCAGATCTTGAACTTTCAGAAACAGGAATTTGTCAAGCCCATGAACTTCAAGAAAAATTAAAAGATATTTCTTTTAAAAAGGTATTTGCCAGTAAATTGCAAAGAACAATAAAAACTGCGCAAATTATTACAAGAAATATGCTGGAAGTTCATGGGATTTTAGAGTTTAATGAAGTCAATTTGGGAGAATGGGAAGGAAAACCAAGGGAATTAATCAAAGAAAAATACTCTGATTTATGGCTTGAACGTGGAAATAATTTGGAATTAATTGCCCCGCCAAGGGGTGAAAACATGAAAATGTTGCAAAACAGAGTATTGCCCAAATTTTTAAAAATTATAAAGGAAAATTATGATTTTCCCATTTTAATTGTGGCACATCAGGCTGTAAATCGTGCCATTTTAACCCATTTTTTAAATATTCCTATAAATCAAATGCTTAATATTGCACAGGATTATGGGCATATAAACCACTTTGAATATACAAATGGACAAATAAATTTTTTGGGTTAATTTTTTTTATTTTTTTATTTTTTTATTTTTTTATTTTTTTATTTTTTTATTTTTTTATTTTTTT
>CAYJGE010000031.1:0-24859 GCA_964369835.1 uncultured Mailhella sp. | reverse complement strand
CACGCCGCCAGCGTTCAATCTGAGCCAGAATCAAACTCTCCAGTTGTACAAAAAATTATGATTCTGTCGAATTACTATATAATAGTTATTCAACTAATTGAACTCAAAGCTCATTATTATTATATTTATTTCCCATTCGCTCTTCAATTTTCAATGACCTGTTGTTTGTAAAAAAAACAACCACTTATCTAGCACAAACTGCATGTCTTGTGCATTTTCGTTTTGCCACTCTCTCGTGGCGAAGCAGGAATATGTCCTAACTTCATTTCTTTGTCAACATATTTTTTTATGTTTTCAAAAATTTTTATTTTAGCATGATTTGGTTTCAAAACCTTTTCATGCCGATAACTTTTACGTTACCTTTGTGTTACTTTTTGGTGACACTATAAATCAATTTTATTACAATTTACATTCACTGTCAAGTATTTTTTTCAACCACTCTTTTTTACCAAAATTTGTTTTGGTGAGTGGCGAGTTGGCAATATGTACCAACTTCATTTCTTTGTCAACACATTTTTTTGTGTTTTCAAAATTTTTATTTCAGAACAACAAATTTGCATCTGCCTTGTTTTTACCGATACACCAAGTGTACTCGCCTAAAAACTTTTGCCCAAAATAAAACTTTCAATTTGTTTTCTCACAAATTGCGAGTTGGCAATATGTCCCATCTCAAAAACTTTGTCAACACTTTTTTTTCATGTTTTCATTTTTTTTGAAATGAACTTTTTTGCAATTGCTCCTGCCTAAAAATATTTAGAGTCAAAATCTAACGTCATAAACATTGTAAAAAAGACAGCCACAATCAGCGAAGTCGGAATATGTCCTAAACCAACCCCATTGTCAAGATTTTTTTTTGGAAAATTTAAAATTTTATAATTTAATAAATTAATCCACGCATAAAAAGTCAAGTTTTGAATTTTTCAACGTGGATCAATTTATTATTTATCAAATATAGTATTTTAAGTTGACATCACTAATGTCAACTTTTTGAAAGCACACTTGCTCCGGCATTTAACAGTGCAATAAGATTGCACTTATGCCTACGCAGTGGTCTCCTGCTATCTCAGTCGACAATAGTAATTTCATCTGAAATTACTATCGTTATGAAGATATGCTTAGCAAGACAAATCATTCTTGAAAATATTCTAATATTTTCCAAAGGCGCTAGGGGCTAAAATTCCTGAACCACTACCTTGCCTAGCTTCTTTATCTTGCATTCCTTTTTGATCTGTCCAATGATGTAAAAATTTTGCCAAATCGGATCCAATTGCAGCCACAAGACTGGAAATAGGACTCATGGGCATACGATTATCTATTGTAAAGAAGACATTTTTTTGTTCAAACTTATAGGGAAAGATACCGCTTTGATTGAGAGACCATAAAAGTGCCCCTGTATTTGTATCATATACTTCCAATAAAATTGCAATTTTTGAATCACCTACTCCTGCCCCATCAAAATAATAGGTAATATAACCACCCACCAAGAAGTCAGCTCCAAGCGCTCTGGCTCCCGGGATTACATTTTCAACCATATATGGTGGTTTTGTTTGAGAAAACTCCAGCACACTAAAAGTCTCTTCCCCCAAGAACTGTTGCCAAATAATTCTTGAAACACCATTGGAAATAGCTGCATGATCATGGTGATCTTGAGTTAAGCCAAAAGGCATAAATAAAGCCGAAGGCTTTTGTTCCAAATGTCTATTGGCCGCCACATTTACTATAATATCACTTAAATAACTTTTTGCATCAATATAGACAACAGTTTCTCCCTCAAGCGAAAAATCAAATCGTCCATCCTTTGGTAAAAACATTTCACCTGCTTTGTTTATTGATTTTTCTGTTATTTCATGAACACTTGCACACGAACCAAGAAAAACAGTAAAAATTAAACACATCACTTTTGAATAATAATTCATTTTATTTTTTGGCATGATTTTACTCCATTGTTTATATTTACAACTATCTTTAAGCAAAATTCATTCCTAAAAATTGATTATATAAAATATTGAATAGTTATCTAATTTTATATGGTTATACTTTTATAAATTTCAAATAAATGACATTGGAAAACTTAATTAAATTTATAAATATGATTTGACATTTTAAAATTAATGCTTAAATCTTTTGCTTATATTTAATAGATTATGTTTTTAATATTTTTAACCTAAACTTCATTATGAGGATTAAGTAATGAAAAACTTAGTTATAGCTGTTGTTGGTGCCACAGGTGCTGTGGGGCGTGAAATGTTAGCCACTTTATATTCAAGAGATTTTTCCAAATATACCATTAAGGCTTTAGCTTCTGCTCGTTCTGCCGGAACCAAGGTTGCTTTTGGTGATTCTGAAATTGTTGTTGAGGAATTAACAAATGATTCATTTGCTGGAGTGGATATTGCAATTTTTTCAGCCGGTGGCGCAACTTCAGAAAGATTTGCACCTTATGCTGTTGCTCACGGTTGTGTTGTGGTTGACAATTCAAGTTTTTGGCGCATGGACGATCGTTGCCCCCTAGTTATTCCTGAGGTAAATCCCCATGCTTTAAAAAATCATAATGGAATTATTGCTAATCCAAATTGTTCAACAATTCAAATGCTTGTTGCATTAAAACCAATTCAAGATGTTGCTAAAATCAAGAGAATTGTTGTTTCCACCTACCAAGCTGTCAGTGGAACAGGACAAAAGGGAATAAATGAACTTGAAAAACAAGTCAGAGAATTGTTTAATGGTGTTGAACCTGAACCTGAAGTATATCCTCACCGTATTGCATTTAACTGTTTACCTCACATTGATATTTTTATGGAAAATGACTATACAAAAGAAGAAATGAAAATGGTTAATGAAACCATAAAAATTTTTGAAGATAAAAATGTTAAAGTTACTGCAACTTGCGTGCGTGTGCCTGTATTTTATAGCCACAGTGAATCTCTAAACATCGAAACAGAAAAGAAAATCAGCGCAAAGGAAGCCAGAGCCATTTTGTCTAAGGCAAATGGTGTGCAAGTTTTTGATAATCCGGCAGAGCTTTTTTATCCCATGGCAACAACTGCTGCCGGCGAAGATGATGTTTTTGTAGGTAGAATCAGAGATGATGAAAGTATTGACAATGGGTTAAACATGTGGGTTGTGTCCGACAATGTGCGTAAAGGAGCAGCCTTAAACGCTGTTCAAATTACTGAATGTTTGATTGAGCAAGATTTAGTAAAAGTTAAAGACAGAGATTTATTTTTAAAATAATAACTGCAATTCATATTATGTAAAAAAGCCTGCACAAATAACTTTGCGCAGGCTTTTTTATTCAAAAAATTACAGTTTATGGCAAAAGATCCAATGGAATCGGAGTTACAAAATCATCTGTGCCATCGCCTGCATTTAAAGCTATCCATTGATCAGGACTATCATGCAAACTTTGGTAAGCGGCTACCTTACTTCTCAAGTTTTCAATGAACTGATCTTGTTCATCGGGACCTAAGCTTTCCCAAAGTTCAGAAGACATGGACATAACTTGACTTTCATAGGGTAAACCTTGTAAAAATGCAGGAATTAATCCTGAATCTTGTAAAGTTTGAACATTTGCCAATTGATCGGCATTACGAGAAGCGGCAGCTGAAACACTTTGCAATGATGTAAAGAAATCTTCACTGGAAACTTGTGCTTCCGTGCCTGCATTAATTAAATCGTTCAACATAACAGCCATGGTATCAAGCTGACGTTTTGTCACCAAAAGGCGAACATCTAAAGATTGAATTGAAGGATCTGCAAGATCTCTGTCTGTAACCCAAGCCTCAATATCACTTGGAGCTTCAACTTCAGTTTCACGGCCAAGCCAAGTAACTGTTGCTGCCCTCAATACATTTTCAACATCTTCTACAGTTGGTTGATCATCTTGAGGCTTTTCCGGTTTTTTACCTTTAATGGTATTTGCTGTGGGCTTTTCACCAGGTAACATACCTTCTACAGTGCTTGCCAATGATGAAACTATACCTGATGTAAACACTTGTGAGTTATCAACGAATTTATCTTTTTCTGTTGATTGCAAGCTCCAAAGTGCACTTGATGTTGTACCCAGATTTGTTGTAAGAGCAGTAAATTGTCTGTTGGCGGCATTATTATATCTTTTTCTGATTTTTGGATTAACATGAATACCAAAAATACTTACTTTGTACTCATTTGCTAAGTCACGCAAGGTATTTTGATCAAGTTTACTACTATTCCATTTATGTCCTGATTCATGGGCAGGAGCATCAGCAATAAGCATAATAATTTTGATTGAATTTGGACGCCAAGCAGTTTTGGTCATGGCATCGTGCACACCGGCAAATAAATCTTCTTGCACATCAACAGAATCTATTTTTGTTTCTTGAACGGTTTCCAAAACAGGCAAAAATTCATTCAGGTTCAATAATTCAGGTGTAAAATTCTTGGTTAAATACTCAATATCCTTAATCTCCGTAGAATCACGAAAACCCCATACCCCAAAAGATATTTTATTGGCAAGCAAAGGATTGCTTGCAAGCTCTGTACTAAAGTTTGTTAAAACACTACGAATATTATCAATATATGGTTGCATACTTCGTGTTGTATCCATTACAAACACAACGTCAATGGTTACCTCTTCCAAAACACGTTTATTTTTAACAGTTTCGGCATCGCTGATCGCTGATTGCAAATACTCGGTATTTTCTCTGATATCACTTACTTTTTCCCTATCGGCATCTTCTTTTCCGCTAACAGCAGCCAAAAGAAGTTTACGGCCTTCAAAGCTTTCCATGGTCACGGTTTGATGCTCTAAGATAGGTAATAAATAAAATTGTTCTGAAATATCAACAGCCATTTTTGGCTCAACCGATATGATTGGAAAATCAGAAGGTAGTGGAGTTGTGGAAGCATTGTCGATGTCTGAATAAATTTTTTCCACATCAACCAAACGATCATCATAAACTTTTTTTAATAATTCATCTAAATAATAGTCATCTTCAAACATTAAAACAGGTTTACGCCCTTCAGGGTGACTATAGGCAAGGCACATTGTTTGCTTCCATTCAAAAACGTCCGAAGCCTTTAACCAACCAACAGTTGTGCCTTCATCATTAATCCCTACCTCATACCAACCATCTCCTGTGGCGGCAGCTTCACCACCAGGACGTGTATAAACATAAAATGGTTTAAATACAGGCAGTTGTCCTTGCACAGGATTTGCCTCTGATGCATCGGAGTACAAAACAGCCTTTGGACGTGTCAAAACCCTAAGAGGAAGAGGCGAACCTTCTTCAATTGTTACAGGAGATCTGGCAATTGCATCTTCAACATTTGAAAAGAATAAAAAGCTTGAAAAAAACAAAGTAAACACAAGGAAAGTAATTTTAAGTCTCATAGTTACCTCTTTTTGCTTTTGTAAGGTTAAAACAAATTTATTTTTATAAAATAATTTTAACTAAAAAATATATTTTGTCAATATGAAACATTATTTTATGGTTTTCTGCCCCACGTTATTTCAATTTGAGGGCTTTGCCCCCAAACCCCCAGCAAAGGGAGTGACTCCCTTTGCAAACCCCAATGATTTTTCAAACTTTGTTTGAAAAATGGCAAAACAATAAATTTTCACTAATCAATTGTGATAAAAACACCTTTTAATATAAGAATTGGAATGACCAGTTTTCTGAGCACTTTATTCCAATTTGCGATGTATGTTGATTAAGGGTAATAATAAAAAATATCGGCAGTCATTGCAAAAGAGTGAACCCCATATCTTGTAGATAAAGCAATCTCCTCGCCAAATCGGGCACGCCATTCAGGTTTTCAAAAACCATAATTATGGCATAATTTTTGATTTTAGACATTAAATAAATCAAAATAGTTATGTTATTGGCTGAAAAAATGTTTTTTAAGGAAAGAGGGAAGCAATTGCTTACGTTTGAGGGGGGAAAACTCGCCCAGCCGTAGGCGTTTTTGGTTGGTTCAAAAAAAACGTGGTTTTCTCCCTCAATCCGGAATCACGTGGGGTTTCCCCCCTCAATCCGGAATCATGTGTCAAAAACCTTTTGCAAAGCCATCTCAATTTGAGGATAATTAAATTCAAAACCCAAACTTGTTAATAATTCGGGTTTGGCAAATTGTCCGCCTAAAATTGTGCTTTCTGCCATTTCTCCGTACATAAGTTTTAGCATAAAAGCAGGAATGGGAAATATTGCAGGTTTTTTCATGACTTTGGCAAGATTTTTAATAAACTCTTCCATATTACAAAAACCGGGTGAAGACAGATTAAAAGCAGATCCCGAACTAAGTTTGCTTAAATTATTTTGTTCTAAAATAAAGGTCACAGCACGAAGTAAATCGTCAATATATATCCATGAAATGGGTTGCTTGCCTGAACCCGGAATTCCTCCGAGATACATTTTAAAAGGAGGAATAAGTTTATTTAACATTCCCCCATTTCCAAGCACGGGAGCAAACCTCAGAATATAATAATTTAATTGATCGCTATCAATTTTTTTTAGGCAGTTTTCCCATTCAAAACAAATTTTTGCCAAAAAATCAGAACCCACCTTTGCACTTTCACCAACCACAGGTGTTTCTTCGTCCGTCCAAAAACCATAGTAACCGACAGCCGAAGCTTGCAAAATCGTTTTCACTTTTGGCAGTTTAGGCAAAACATTGACTAAAGCAGTACCGGATTTTACTCTTGAATTTAATAAAACCTCTTTTCTTTGCTTTGTCCACCTTCCGCCGGCCAAATTTTCGCCTATCAAATTAATTATAATTTCAGAATGTTGTGCAATTTCAGCCAATTCATTTTCACTATGCCCATCCCAAAACAAATATTTAATATTTTCTTGTTCACTTTGCTTATTTTTGGCTCTTGTACTAATTTTAATTTGATAATTATTATTTAGCAAATGCAAAGCCAAAGCCTTACCTATAAAACCGCCTCCACCAAGAATTAAAACTTCCATAAATGCTCCTTGTAAGCCTTTGTCCAATTGATTTTTTATGCGAATACTGACTTAATCAGTTTTGCATAAATAAATTTATAGAAAAAGTTTCATTTTGGATTATTACATTTATATTGTTGACATTTTTCTTGAGCCATTGAAATGGCATGATTGAGAGAAGATTTATTTGAATACGGTCGTTTATCAATTTCAATATGTTTATTATGTTCTAAATCGAAAAAAAAGCGAGTTAAAGTCCAAGCTTCCAAATCAAGATAATCAAGTTTACCCTTGCTTTCTTCAGATATACATTTTGCCAGCTCCAAGACAACTTCATCTACAGGAAAATATTCTCCTTCATGGCTAATAAAAATGCTTTTTTGATCATACTCAATGAGCTGATCATCCAAATACCACGAATTTAAAATTGTTATTAAATTTTCATAACATGATTTTAATGCTTCAAGATCTGAGCTTTCAAGATACGCATAGGTTTTAATTAAAATATTTTGCATTATTTTTAAAAATCCAAAAGTTATTATTTTCTTTCCTTTTTATATTGTCCACCTGAGACATAAAAAGTATCTTCCACCGAAAAAATAGCCTGCGGATCCTGTTTAAATACCAATTCTTCCAAGTTTCTCAAGGTAGTATTTGTTGTTACTGTCATAATAATTTCTCTGGCATCATGACTATACCCCCCATAGGCAGGCACAATGGTTGTTCTGCCTCCCTGTTCGGCAATGGCATAACACATTTCTTGCCCTTTATTGGTAACAATCCAAACAATTTTCCTTTGATTAAATAGACCAACAACATAATTTAGTACTTGCTTTGCAATAAATATTTGAATAAAGGAAACAATTACCAAGTCAATGGAAATAATTGCCAATGAAGATGAGAACAAAATCGAATTAAACGCAAATGTGGAAGTACCCACAGGAATATTCCATTTTTGATTAATATGCACAGTAACCAAATCAAGCCCACCACCTGAGCCTCTTGTTCTTAGCATCAGCCCTCCGCCAATACCAAATAAAACCCCTGACAAAATACTGGCATAGAGAGGATCTTGCACAGGAATTACTATACCATTTAAAAACATACCCCAAACCGTTATGGCAATGGTTCCAAAAATGCTATACATGATAAATTGCGGGCTAAAGGTAATTATAGCAAAAGCAAACATTGGAATATTAATAAAAAGATTCCATGTTGTTCCGGGAAAAATACCAAAAATATATTCAAACAAGAGCCCAAGCCCCATGAGTCCGCCCGTTAAAAATCCTTGGGGAGCCGCTACAGCCTGAGCACCAAGTGAACAAAAAAATGCTCCTGCACATAACAGGGATATATTCCAAAGAGGATAATCATATAGCCTACGTTTTAACATATTGTATCTCTTTTTTATAAGAAAGCACTGATGTATTTTCCGTGAAGAATTTTTCAATATTTTCTTATGTTATACCGATTTAATCAGCGTTTCCTTAATATGGATTAAAGTTATTGCCAGCCTTGTGAACCGATTAAATCCACAAAGGTTGTAGCCCCGAAATCCTCTTCCCTAAATTGTCCGTTAACCTTTGTAACTCGTACCAATCTTTGTTTTTTATGGTCTTCCCCAACAGGAATAAGCATAATTGCCCCCTCTGCCATTTGATCTTTAAGTGATTGTGGAATAATGGGACCGCCTGCCGCCACAATAATTCTGTCATAGGGAGCATATTTTGGATAGCCCAAGGTACCGTCCCCCAGAGCTAAATTTAACTTATGATAAGAAAAAGTATTTTTCAACAAATTAAATGTATGTGAAAATAATTCTTCAATGCGTTCGACAGAGTAAACTTCCATGCCCATTTCATATAATATGGCAGTTTGATAACCTGAACCTGTTCCGATTTCTAAAATTTTCATATTTGGCTCAGGTAAAAGAAGTTGGCACATTAACGCGACAGTATAAGGTTGTGAAATGGTTTGCCCGGCGGCAATAGGCAAAGGCCTGTCACTATAGGCTGTGAAATGCAAAGCCTCGGAAACAAATTGATGACGGGCAACCTTTGCCATGGCGTTTAATACATAAGGATTATTAATTCCTCTGGCAATTAATTGTTCGTTTATCATTTTTTTTCTTGAATATTTAAAAATATCATTATTATCATCAAGATTTTCCACCATGGTTTCTGCTAAAATATCAGCGGGTGTTTTATATTTTCTGGTAATAATATCTTGTTTTGGTTGAGAAAATTTATTTTTTTCAGCTTGCATTAGCTTTAAAACCCTTGCCGTTGGTTCTGAATTCAATTGACTATGGGGTTTTGTAATAATTTCTTGAGGAATAAAATTCTTATTGTTCTTCATATTAATTCTGACTACATAATGGTTAATAAATTTTTAAAATCAACAATATATAATATTTAGTTCATGACACCAGGTTTTTAAAAGTTGAATATTATCATTAATTAAATCCTGTAATTTTTGCTTGGAATCAGCTTCAAATCGTAAAGTAAGTGCTGATGAAGTTTTGGAGGTTCTGATTAAAAACCATGAATCCTGAAAGTCAACTCTAATTCCATCTATAAAATCAAGAGGCTTATCCTTATACAACTCATGGAAATAATCCACAGCTTTTTTTAGTAAAATATCTTTTTTGCCTTCTTGACAATAAAAATATATTTCAAAACCGACAAAATCTTCATTCCATTTTGGAAATGTGGTCAGATCCCAGCTTCTTTTTTGCAATATATTTAGAATTTTTATTGCAGTATAAATACCATCATCAACAATCAAACTTCTATCTGTGGAACTGTTTATAAAATTTTTGGCATGGAAATAATGTCCTGAAAATTCGCCGCCCAAAACAGCGCCCTCTTTTTTCATGTATTCAACCACATTGGATCGCCCTGTCGGACAGATTAAATCTATTCCTCCAAGACTTCTGATTTCTTTGAAAAGTTTTTGTGAACATTTGACATCAGCAACAATTTTTGCCTTGGGATTTTCCAATAAAACATCATGGGCCAAAATTGCCAAAAGGGTTTCACTTGTTAAAATTTTTCCATTTTTATCTATAAATACAACTCGATCGGCATCTCCGTCAAGACAAATTCCGAGGTCTGCTTTTAATTCCAACACTTTTTGAGATAAATCATAACAATTAATAGGGTCGCTTGGGTTTGGCGGATGATTTGGAAAGTCGGACAAAGGATTACAATATAAAGGATAAACCTTTGCTCCAAGTCTTTGCAAAATTTTACACAAAATTTCACCACCCGTGCCATTGCTTCCATCAACAACAATGGAAAGCTCTATTTTTTCAACATTACTGCAAACATCATTAATATAATCTTTCTTAATCTCAATACAGTTAATTTTATCTGATACATCCCTTTTGCCAAATACATTAATATTTTGTAACCTTGGTTTAAAATTATCTTTCATGGAATAAAAAAGATTTTTTATTTCTGAAGCATTAAAATTTCTTTGATCAACCCAAAGTTTAAAGCCATTGTAAGGGGCATCATTATGGCTTGCTGTCACCATTATACCTGCTTTTACATCATATTTAAAACTTGCATAATAAAAACAAGGTGTTGGCACCATACCTAAACTTATTACTTCCATTTTTCTTGGAAATTTTTTATTTTCCAGCATTTCATAAGCCAAAATATCATGATACTCCAAAGAGTTTTTTCTTGTATCATAAGCCAGAAGAATTTTAAAATGCCCCAAGCCTGTAAAATAATTTGCAAGAACACTTCCAAGACAATGAACAAAATCCTGATCGATTTCTTGATCAATCAGACCTCTGATGTCGTATTCTCTAAATATATGAAAAGGGATTGGCATTATTTTTTATTTTCCTTAATTTGCTGTAAACTTAACATTATAGAAACCTCTGCACAATTTATTCTGCAAAGATTTCATGGAGTTTTTACACCGTAAACACGACCGACAAAAGATTTTTTTGGCAAGGATAGAAACAACAGAAATTTCTTGGGCACGCTTTTGTCGTTAAATGATTGCCCCACATCAATCCGCTTGTGAAATTTACTTTCAAAAAAAATTAATTATTTTTAAATTTATTTTTTAAAAACATTTATAAAACACTATGTTAGAAAAATTTGTTTTTTAAGGAAAGGGGGAAGCTATTGCTTACGTTTGAGGGGAAAAACTCGCCCAGCCGTCAGGCGTCGTGGAATGTTTCAAAAAAACGTGGTTTTCCCCCTCAAAAAACACAAAAACGGATTGACGTGTGATTGCCCTAAAAAATTTTTTTGGAGTGCCTTTTACCTCTGCACAAAAATTTTTCTAAAAATAAAAAATTTCATTCTAAAAACAGATTTTTATTAATAATTAATAATTGTGCAGAGGTCTCTTATAAGTTATTTTAACAAAAGAATAAAATCATGTCCATTATTGATTTTTATTAATAATTAGGTTTAAATAAAATATTTATTATCAGAGAGTTACACTTATAAATTCATTTAAAAATAATTTTCTTTTCTTTAATGTAAATTAAAGTTAGTATTTAGGAAAGTAATGATTTAATCAATGCTTTCCTAAATACTTGGGTACAAACTATTATCATAAGGTTAAAATCTGTCTATGGAAAAGTCTGTCGGTTCAAATTCAAAATATGTTTTTTTCCTATTAAAAAGTTTAAGCTTTATTCTAATTGTGGGGACAGCCATTTTATTATGGGATTTTTTAGAACCTTCCATTGACACTCTATCGGGTTTTATGGACAGATTCATCATGGACTATAAATTCTATGGTATGATTTTTTTTGTTTTTTTGTCTGCAATACTTTCTTGCTTCTTTGTCCCTCGTCAAGTGCTTAGTTTTGTGGGCGGTTATGCTTATGGAGTTTTTTGGGGCATGTTTATTGTAACCATAGGAGCCGGAATTGGTTGTTTAATTACTGTTTTGTACACAAGATTCATTGCTCAAAAATATATTCAAAAAAAGATTGGTTTTAAAATAGCATGGGTAGAACATTTATTTTCTAAAAATATTTTTGGTATGTCGTTAACCATAAGAATAATTCCGGTTGGCAGTAATGTTATTTTAAATATGCTGGTGGGAGTAACAAAAATCCCCCTTATCCCTTTTTGCTTTGGATCTCTTATTGGCTTTATCCCTCAAAATTTGATTTTTGCAATTTTGGGAACAGGTCTGAGGGTGGATCCAAGTCATAAAATCATTTTGGCAACCATTATGTATATCATCGGTATACTGATAGGTTTATATTTATATAAAATTTTTCGCCCCAAAACCAATTCAGATTTAAAATTTATTATAAAATCCATTTTTAAACCAAATTCATAATATTAACCCAAAAAATTCTTTCAATAATATAAATTTTAATAAAGGTAAAAAGTATGTCTAGCAATCCACGCTTGCAAGCCTTATTGGAGCTTGAAAAAATAAGAAATCAGATTAAAAACAAAAGTGCCAATGGTGAAATGGTTAAACTACATCTGGGCTGCGGAACTGCCTATAAAGAGGGTTGGATAAACATTGATAATAATTCAGATAACAATATTAATAAACTTGATTTGAATTGGGATTTACGCAACAATTTACCCCTTGATGATAATAGTGTTGATTTTATTTTCAATGAACACTTTTTAGAACATTTGTCAATTGCAGAAGGTCAGAGGGCTTTGAGGGATTTTCTACGTGTTTTAAAACCAAGTGGTATAATGCGTATTTCCATGCCTGATTTGGAAAGAGTTGTTGCTTTATACAATAATCCAAACTGGAAAAAAGATTGTGAAAAATTTTTTAAAAAATTTGGACTTGATTTTATAAAAACAAAGGCTGAATTTATCAATATTAATTTCAGGGCTTGGGGGCATAAATGGCTTTATGACTGGGAAGAGCTTGAAAGAAGACTGGCAGAAGCCGGAGCAAAAGAGATTACAAAAGCTACAATATACAAATCCAAATACCCAGAATTAAATAATTTAGAAACCAGAGCCGAAAGCGTTCTTGTGGCTGAGGTAAAAAAAAGCATTTAAGGCATTGGTGTCGGTATCTTGCTTTGACTAAAAGTCTCTGTTTTACTCCACCAACTCATGTCATTTCAATTTGCGATTTAGGTTGGTTTTTGTTATTATATCAACATAATACACTATATTTATAATATTAATTATATGGTTGCGTAAATATAGTTATTGTAAAAAATAAACATCTAACAACCTCAGAAATATTTGTATATAAAGATATTTAGATAAATCCACGTGATTCCGGATTGAGGGGGAAAACCACGTTTTTTTGAAAAAAACGAGTTTTTCCCCCTCAAACGTAAGCAATAGCTTCCCCCTTTCCTTAAAAAACATTTTATTAAATAATAATATAACTATTTTGATTTATTAATATTTTACTTAATATCTAAAATCAAAAATTATGCCATAATTATAGTTTTTGAAAACCGGAATGGCGTGAGATAAAGCAAAGTACCAGACTAACTTTTCTTGGGAGAGAAAACCATATTTTTTGTTTTCCCCCAAGAAAATAAATCAATCTTTCTTTAATTTTGCTCCGATAAGTTTTTCTTTCTTAAGGCAATTAAATCTTGATGTGTATCTTCCCAATTTGGTTCAACATAAAGACTGTCACGCATTGGCATAACATTTAATTCTTGTTGTTCGCCAAGATGTGAAATACATACTGTAATTTCTTGACCTGTAGATTGACTATATTTTACTGCCTTGTTTGAATAAGAAGCAAGATGAGCACAAGCTCTTTTAATTTCTTCCTTTTCCCATGTACATTCGGCCAAAAGGCTTGGTCTTTCTCCCATACGCCTTCCCAAACCAATTGGACTTGGAAAGTTTTTCACTCTAAAAATATAATCTGTTTCCATGCTAAATTTTGGCAACATTTCGTTATCAGCCTGATTACGTCCAATTGCCAACCAGTAATTTTCTTTCCAAAACTGCCTGCCATAATTGACAAGGTGAAAATCAAAAGGATTTGGATTTTTAATATCTTGAATTAATTTCCAATAACGTCTGGCATTTTCCTTTTCAGTTAGTCTACAGCCCCCGGCAGGTGCCGGAATTACCTTAATTCCATATTCTTTGGCCAGTGCCAATTGCTCTTTTCTGCCTCTCCCCGAAAAATTTAATAATTTAGAACGATCAATCTCTCCTGTCAGTTCTAAAGAAATTGGGTCAAGATGCTTTGCACAAAGGGGACGAAGCAAAATATCCTTTACATTTGCATCATTGCGAATAATATTTAAACTGTCGCGTCTTTGAGACATGGGTCTTTGCCCTAAAACTTCCCCTGAAACCAAAAATTTTGCGCCATATTTTGACATAAGATTTTTTGCAGCTTCAATCATTAATATTTTGCAATCAATACAGGGATTTAACACACTGCCATAACCATGATTTCCTCCCTGAATAAGCATTTTACAAAATTCAGTATCAAGATTGACTGCTGTGATTTCAAGGTTATAAATTTTTTCCCAACTTGCAATTTGGTTCTCATCACCAAAAAATGGTGACGTAAAATGCAAACATAAAATTTTTTTATTTTGTTTTTCCATTAATTTTGCAGCTAAAATACTGTCAAGCCCACCGGAAAATAGGGCTAATCCGTCATATTGTTTCATAAAACTTTAATAGCCAAATATTTTGAATTTGGCAAGTTTGTATATGTAAAAAATAATTTTTATGAATACATCAAAATAAATAAGAATTACAAGCTAATTTAATCAATGTTTTTATAAAAAATTTACAATTTTAAACTATCACAAAAAAATAACTTGAAAAAAATAACATTATCTAATATATTGAAATAAAAATATATTTTAAAAAAATATTTTTTTATTTTTAATTACAAATGTAAATAACCCTATAAAAATCGCATAAAAAAATATTTTGTGAAATTAATGAGTTGACTTACTTTAAAAAAGGGTGCATTATACATATTAAAGACATCGAAAAAATGGAATAGGTCTGTTTTATATTTGGTGTAGAAAACAAATTATGTGTGTGTGAGGATTTTTTTATGGCGAAATCAATTTATATTGGAAATTTACCATGGTCTGCAACTGAAGATCAAGTACAAGCTCTTTTTTCTGAGTTTGGCGACGTACAATCTGTTAAACTAATTAATGATCGTGAAACAGGTCGTGCTCGTGGTTTTGGTTTTGTTGAAATGGATGATAATGCAGCAAGTTCTGCAATTGAAGCATTAGACAACTCTTCTTTTGGTGGAAGAACACTTAGAGTTAATGAGGCAAAACCTCGTGCTCCCAGAACTTCCGCTTAATCTTTCTATTATTTTTATTTAATATTGCTTTATTAAAACACAAAATTATTTTGTGAATTAATAAAAAATGTTTCAGTTGGTTGCATTACTATAAGAATTTCTTATGATTTACAAATATATATATTTATTAGAAACTGAAAAATATGCTTATTTGTTATTTAATTCGTTATTCTAACTAATCATTGATTAAGAGATAAATGTTAAAAAGCGTTTTTCAGTAAGAGTTAGCTGGATAATTATTTGTAAAAATGTTAAGCCCTCAAATCGAGGGCTTTTTTTTTCAAAAATTTTGAGGGTGTTGTGCTTAGCTTTTCGATTTTATTAATTTTTTTTGGAATTCCATTTGGTTTTATTTTAAGAAATAATCTTACTATTCAAAAAATTACAAATTCACTATTTAGTTATTCAGTTTGGGTTCTTTTATTTTTCTTGGGTTTGGGCCTTGGAATTGATAAAAATTTAATGCTCAATCTTAGCTTAATCGGTTTTCAGGCTTTAATAATATGTTTTTTTGCTTGCCTTGGTTCAATTTTTTTTGCAGTTCTACTGGCTTCCTATTATTTTAAAGATTCATTTGCCAACACAGCGAAAAACACAGAAAATGACAAACAATCCAGCATGATACAAAGATTGACCGTATTAAAAGACACTGCAATTGTTTTATTTTTCTTTGTGGGCGGAATAATCATGGGAAATTATTCAAAATTTGATTTAATTCAATTTACAGCCCTTGCGGGGGAAATTACCCTGTATATACTTTTATTTTTAGCAGGGATTTGTGTGGGATTTGACTTAAAAGCCTTTAGAATTTTACAAGAATTAAAAGGTAAAATCATTTTAATTCCTTTATTTACAATTATTGGCTCATTTTTATTTGCCCCCATATCCTTACTTTTTTTGTCTGATTTAACTGTTTTGGATACTTTGCTTGTTGCAAGCGGGCTTGGCTATTATAGTCTAAGTTCAAGTTTAATCTCTCAAGAAATAAACCCCATGCTTGGCTCTGTGGCACTTATGGCAAATATTTTGCGAGAAGTATTTACTTTGATTTTTACACCAATTTTAGTTCAATGTTTTAGCCGTTTATCACCGATAATGCTTGGAGCTGCCACTGCCAATGATTGCTCTTTGCCCATAATTGCCAAATATTGTTCAGAACGTTATGCTATTTTAGCAATTTTTTCAGGCGTATCATTAACTTTTATGGTTCCTGTTTTATTAACAATTCTATTTTATTTTGTGTAGAAAAGCACCATTTAATCAGCCTTTCCCAAAAATACTATAATGGAGAATTTATGTTAAAAAATCAAATAGATAATTTTGATTATACTGAAAACGATAAACTTTGCTTAGTCAGACGAGATTTACTTCATTATGAAGATATAATATGTCAAGATTTTTCACTTTTTATTAAATTTTCCGCCCATTCATTATATTTTCCGACTCAAGATGAACTGGATAAACCAAAGTATTTAAAATCAGAGAAAAAAATTCTGATACCGCTTAGACGGGAAAATGCCTTGCTTGGTATTTTACTTCTCAGAGATGTTTCGGGAGTAAAAGCAGAAGGACAAATCATTACTTTGCTTGAGGGCATAGCTAAAATTTGTCTTGATAAAATTTACTATTTAAAAGTCGGTATTCTTGATGAGGTTTGCCACTTGCCAAGGTTTAACCTATTTATGCAAAGAGTTAAAAAGGAAATACTTGGAATAAAAAATTTCTTTAATCACTCTGTTCATTCAATCAAGCATGCAAGTAATACAATAAATACATTTAGTTATGACCACGATATTGATAATGATGAAATTTTTCCTGTTTATCAACACAATAAAGAATTTCAAAACCACATTCCGGACAGAAACAGTAGTATAGGATTAATGGTTTTAACTGTTTTGGGTTTGGAAAAAGTAAAGAAATATTATGGGATTAAACCTGCTACCCTTTTGTTCAGACAATTTTCTAAAACATTAAAAACAAGTTTACCTGAAGAATGTGTGTGCAGTGTTTTATCAGAAAATAGCTTTGCAGTTCTTTTTCCCGGTGCAACAAAGCGCAATATGCAAAATTTGGCAAAACAAAGCTCTGAACTTTATCAAAGCATAGCCATAAAACCAAAGCAATCAATTTTGGCAAGTTATCATGAATTGCCTGATGAAGCAACAATTCAGGCTTGTACAGCCTATGCTCTTTATCCCCAAGATTGGGACGGAAGCAATGACACAAACGAATTGGAAGAAATACCACATATTTTGCTAAATAAGGCAAAAATAGCCATGAACAGACTTTTAACCGTGCCGACCAAAGGTTCAAGTCATGGTTTAAAAAGCCAAAACCTTATTGCCAAATCTTCCCTTGCGTATCAAGACATTCTATGGTTTGGTGGTAAGATTGAAGCCATTTTCCCCTATTCACAAGTAAAAATAAACCTTGGCAAACAAGACGGTGCCTTTGTGAATATGTGTTTTCAAGTATTTGAAGATGCTTTTCATAATAAATTAAAAGGCGAAATTATCTTACACAAAGTTTATAATAACTTTGCAGATGCCGAAATTATAATATTAAATGATCCGACAAGCCCTCTTGCATGCGGAGATTATTTAAAATATATTTCTCAAAATAATTTTTCAGATGAACAACTTGACTCAGATACAACTTTATATACCTATCAAAACTTCACAGATGTGACCAATAAATTACTAAATCAAAATCAGATACAAAATTTTTCCTTAGCACTTTTGCGAGTTCAATGGAAAAATTCAGAAGCTGATAATTTTGAAAGTGAACAAAATAATAAACAGGCTAATTTATTGGAAATTGCAAAAGAACTTTTAAAATTCTTTGAACCTGAAAAAATTGAAAATGACACGTTAAAAATAAATATAGGCAGCATGAGTTTTAATAGTTTGATAATTTATCACCCTCTGGTGGAAGTAAATGAACTGAAAAATTCATATCAAAAATTATTAAAACAATTGGAAACAAAATATCCCATAAATTGTGCCCTTGGAATTTCATTTTATCCATTTTTGAACCTAAGACCTGCTGATTTATTGGATGCTTGTCGCAAAGCCTTGGACTATGCAATTTTGTTGCCTGCTCCCAACATAGGAATTTATGATACTTTTGCCATAAATATTAATGCGGATCGGAAGTTTAGCCAAGGTGATATTTTTGAGGCCATTGAAGAATATCGCATGTCTTTATTGGCTGACAGTGAAAATATTTTGGCTTGGAATTCACTTGGTATTTGTCTGGCTGAACTTGGCAGACAAACAGAAGCCAGAAATGCCTTTGAAAGGGCTTATATTTGCAAGCAAGATGATTTAACAACATGCTATAATTTAGGCAATACCAATTTGGCACTGGGTGATATAAATAAGGCAAAAGAATACTTTTTGACTTGTATTTTACATGATAAAACAAACATTTATGCCAGGGTACGTCTTGGAGAAATTGCTGAAAAAGAACATGATTATGAAGAAGCAAAATCCCAATACAAATTGGCCATGGAAGATAATCCAAGCAGTTCTTTGCCCTATAGATACTTGGCACGTTTACATGTTACAAAACATGAAAATGATCTTGCCAGAGAATTAATCCAAATTGCTTTACAAAAAAATCCCGATGATGCCATCAGTTTGCAAATTTTAGCAAATATTTATTTAGAAGCAAAGGAAGATGCTCAATTGGCAGAAGTTTTGATCAGACAAAGCATAGCCCTTATGCCTTGGCGTAGAAATGCATGGGCAACCTTGGCAAAGGCACTTGATGCCCAAGGTAGAAATATGGAGGCCATTGAAGTCAGGAGAAATAGTGTAAGGCTGTAAAAATTTAACGGTTTTTGATATAAAATCACTGTTATTTTGATAAGTTAACATGATTTTTTACTAAAAATTTTTTTTATAAAAAACCTTGCCAATATAAGCATTATATTATATTTCTAACAACTTGAAACCACAGTGATGAAGCCTCTGCAAAACAATGAGGCACTTATTTTCTTTGTATTATTAATTTTTTTGTATTACAAATAGGCAATTATATGGAATTATTTTTTCAGCAAATAATCAATGGTTTGGCAATTGGCGGAATTTACGCTCTGGTTGCCCTTGGTTATACCATGGTATACGGAGTTTTAAAACTAATTAACTTTGCCCATGGGGACTTGTTCACCATGGGAGCTTACCTTGGTTTAACTGTTTTTATCAGTTTTGGACTGTCGGGAAGTTTGCCCCTTTGGCTTTCAATTCCTTTAATGGCATTGATGGTCATGGGTTTGGTTGCCTTGCTTGGCGGAGCCTTGGAAAGGGTGGCCTACAGACCATTACGAAATGCAAACAGACTGTCGGTTGTGGTTTCGGCTGTTGGGGCTTCCATATTTTTTCAAAATGCCATTTTGCTGTTTTGGGGAGCCAATATCTATGTTTACCCCGAAGAAATGCGACCAAGTGTCATCATTGACTTGTTTGGCATGGGAATTCCGGTTATTCGCTTTGTGCTGATTGGAGCTTCCATTGTGCTAATGCTTATTCTTTACTGGTTTATTCATAAAACCAAAACAGGTACAGCCATAAGAGCCGCTGCCATTGACCAAGGGGCCGCAAAATTAATGGGAATTAATGTTAATAAAATTATTGCCATAGTATTTTTAATTGGGCCTGGGCTTGGCGGAGTGGCAGGAGTTATGGTTGGACTTGCCTATGGGCAAATTGATTTTAACATGGGTTTTTCCTATGGATTAAAGGCTTTTACCGCCGCAATTTTAGGTGGAATAGGCAATATCCCCGGTGCCATGATCGGAGGGCTGATTTTAGGCTTGGTGGAAACACTTGGCGCCGCCTACCTAACCATTGCTTGGAAAGATGCCATTTCATTCATGGTATTAATTTTAATTCTAATTATGCGACCGACCGGAATTTTAGGTGAAAGGGTGGCGGACAAGTTATGATACGTTCAAAATACTCATATTTAATGCTTATACTTGTCATAATTATGGCAGTATTACCATATTTTTCCAATGCCTATTGGACAGCAGTTTTTGTCAGCATTGGTCTTGGTACTTTGCTTAGTTTATCACTGAATATAATTCTTGGGCGAGCAGGTATTTTTAACATGGGGCATGCGGCCTTTTATGCCATAGGTGCTTATGTTACCGCCATTTTAAATACCAGATACCAAATTCCGATTTTTTGTCTTTTGCCTTTGGCAGGTTTTGCTTCTGCTTTTTTTGCTCTCATTGTTGCCAAGCCTATAATCCATTTGCGTGGCGATTATTTATTAATGGTTACAATAGGAATTGTGGAAATTGTTCGCATTGCCCTTGTCAATGATCTTGGGGGACTGACAGGAGGAGCCAATGGTTTATTCGGAATTTCCAGACCTGAAATTTTTGATTATAAAATCCGTAAATCCCACCAATTTTATTATTTAATTTGGTTTTTTGTAGCCTTAACCATATTACTTTTTCACTGGCTGAATAATTCAAGATTCGGCAGAGCTTTGTCTTGTATAAAAGAAGATGATGTGGCAGCCGAAGGAAGTGGAATTGATGTTGCCCATTATAAGTTGATGGCCTTTGTGCTCGGAGCTTTTTGGGCAGGCATGGCAGGTACAATTTTTGCTGCAAAAATGACTATAATTTCACCCGGTTCTTTTACTTTTTGGGATTCAGTTCTGCTTTTTGCCGTGGTTATACTTGGAGGAGGCAGCCAAGCCGGAGTTATACTTGGCTCATTTTTAGTTTTTGGTTTACCTGAAATCTTTCGAGGTTTTGCGGGTGCAAGAATGTTAATTTTTGGACTTGCATTAATGATTATGATGGTAATCAGACCACAGGGAATTTTACCTCCAAGACCCAGAAAGTATAAACTATCTGAAAAATCTCAAGAAAAAGCAGATATTGCCTTGGCCAAGGTTAAGGAAACAAATACCCAAAATTTCCATTTAGAACAAGCAAAAGAGACTTTTTAAGGAAAAAATAATGAATAATCAATCTTCGCTCCTTTGTCTTGATAATGTAACCAAAACCTTTGGTGGCTTAAGGGCTGTCAGTGAAATGAGTTTTACTGTTGAAAAAAATTCCATCATGGGAATTATTGGGCCAAACGGAGCAGGTAAAACCACTGTATTTAATTTAATAACAGGTAATTATACACCTGATGAAGGAAAAATAATTTTCCAAGACAAGAGTATAAATAAATTGCATCCGCATCAAATTGTGGAAAAAGGTATAGCAAGAACCTTTCAATCAATTCGACTTTTCCATAATCTGCCTGTCATTGAAAATGTTTTGGCCGGCATACATTGCCGAATGAAAAGTGGATTATTTGCTTCCATGTTTAGGACTCCCTCACAAAAGGCAGAAGAAAAACAAGCTCTTGACAGAGCAATGGAAGAATTGGAATTTGTCGGACTTGCCCATTTATGGAATGAAAAAGCAAATAGTCTGTCCTATGGTAATCAAAGACTTTTAGAAATGGCAAGGGCTCTTGCTTCAGACCCTAAACTTATCATTTTAGATGAACCGGCAGGCAGTATGAACCAGCCTGAAACTGCTGTTTTAATACGACTTATTCAGGCAATTCAAAAAAGAGGCATCACTGTAATGCTCATTGAACACGACATGGGGCTTGTGATGAAAGTTTGTGAAAAAATTGTTGCCATTGAATACGGAATGAAAATAGCCGAGGGTGAACCTGCCCAAATTCGTAATGACCAAAGAGTAATAGAAGCTTACCTTGGTAAGGATTAGGAGTTGTTATGTTTTTAGAAGTAAGCAAGCTTAGAGCCGGCTATGGTGCAGTGGAAGTTTTACACGAAATAAGTTTATATGTGGAAGAGGGCGAAATTGTAAGCATTTTAGGAGCCAATGGAGCAGGCAAAACCACAACCATGCATGCAATCAGCGGTCTTGCAAAAATCATGGGCGGTTCAATTTTTTTTGACGGCCAAGATATTGTAAAATTACCAAGTTATGAAATTGTGGCAAAGGGATTGACCCAATCACCTGAGGGCAGACGTGTTTTTAGTTCCTTGACTGTGATGGAAAATTTAAATCTTGGCGCTTTTACTGTGAAAGACACGGACTTAATCAGTAAAACAAGAGACTGGATTTTTGAATTATTTCCCAGACTTTTTGAAAGAAAAAGCCAGCTTGCAGGCACTTTATCCGGCGGTGAACAACAAATGTTGGCCATAGGCAGAGCGCTCATGGGACAGCCAAGACTATTACTTTTAGATGAACCGTCTCTGGGCTTAGCCCCCCTTTTGGTTAAAGCAATTTTTGAAACTGTCAAAAAGGTAAATGAAAAAGGGGTCACTGTTTTAATTGTAGAACAAAATGCCAGAGCAGCATTAAAAATTGCCAACCGTGGTTATGTCATGGAAATGGGCAATATTGTAATGCAAGACAGTGCAGAAAATTTACTTGCAAATCCAAAGGTTCAACAAGCCTATTTGGGAGCATAATTTATGGAAACTTCATATGTATCACTATTTTTAACAGCCATAGGAATTGCTTGTATTCTTGAGGCCTTGCCTTGGCTCATTGCACCCCAAAAAATGATTTCATTTTTAATTGAATTGGCACATTCCATGAAACCTGAAAATTTGCGGTACTGGGGTTTAGCCCTATTAATGATGGCTGTGCTCTTCATTTGGCTTGGAAAAAGAATGGTTTAAACTATTGTTCGACTAACTTTCTTGGGAAAAGTTTTTAATAATAGCTGATTATAATTTTGCTTTTTTGGAAAAATGAGTTTACTCAAAAATAAAATTTAAAGTTTTAATGGCGACTTAATCAGCGTTTCCTTAAATTAAAATAACGTGAACACCAATGGGTTTGACTCATTAAGGAAATCATTGTGTCAAAAATACATGCTCTTATTTTAGCGGCAGGCAAAGGGACAAGAATGCCATCTGCCCGACCAAAGGCCTTGCAAACCATTCTTGGGCAAAGCATGCTTGGCTATGTTTATCAAGCTCTTGCAGAAAATTGTGATCAAATTTATACAGTTATCGGACATGAAGCAGAGCAAATCAAAAAGTATTATTTAAAAAATCATGGGCAACAAGCTGTTGATAATTGTATTTTGCAAACCGAACAGCTTGGCACGGGTCATGCTGTCCAATGTGCTTTGGCTGTCATGGAAAAAAATATCAACCTTGCCAAAAATGATAAGATTTTAATTGTTAATGCCGATACTCCCCTTTTGACTTCAGAAATCATCAAAAATTATTTAGATAAAGCAGAAAATTCAGCCTTAAGCTTTATCAGCTTAAACTTGGAACAGCCCTTGGCCTATGGGCGAGTAATGCGTGAAGATTTTGCGAAAAATGCCGAAAGTTTTTCCGCAAAAAAATGTTCCGCAAAAAAATGTTCCATGGCACAAGACTCCATGACACAAGACAAGGATTTAATAAAATTTAATACAGGCAAGGTCAAAAAAATTATCGAGGCAAAAGATTTTAAACTTGCCTATCCAAATCTTGAAATTTTTGAAATAAATTCAGGAATTTACCTTATAAACTATGAAGTTTTGTCCAAATACTTACCTCTTTTGTCCACTAAAAATGTCAGTAAAGAATATTATTTGACTGATATTATAGCTTTGGCAAAGGCAGATAATTTAGAAATTGATGCAATTAATTTTGATAATAATTCATCATTATTAGGTGTAAATAATCCTTTGGAACTTCATCAGGCCGAAAAAATATTGCAAGAAAATGAAAATATCAAAAGAATGAAAAATGGTATAATTTTACACAATCCTGATGGTATTTTTATTGCTCCATCAGTTCAAATCCAAGCAGGAGTTGAGATTTTCGGCCCCTGTGAAATATATGGACAGAGCTTAATTGGGGAAAATACTGTCATAAAATCCCATTGCATAATTATTAATACAGAAATTGCCGAAAATTGCCAAATTAATTCCTTTTCGCACCTTGAAAATGCCAAATTAGCCAATAATGTCAGTATCGGGCCCTATGCCAGACTACGCCCTGGGGCTGAGCTTGCCCATAATTCAAGAATAGGTAATTTTGTTGAAATAAAGAATACAAAAATCGGACAAGGTTCAAAGGTCAATCATCTTAGCTATATGGGTGATGCCGTGCTTGGTGAAAATGTCAATGTGGGTGCAGGAAGCATTACTTGCAATTATGATGGGCAAAAAAAACATCAAACAATTATAGAAGATAATGTGTTTTTAGGCTCAAACACTGCCTATGTGGCACCTGTGAAAATCGGTAAAAATGTACTTGTGGGCGCAGGCTCAACCATTACCAAGGATATACCCGATAACAACCTTGCCATTGCCAGACAAGTTCAGAAAAATATTGAAAAAAAGAAATAAAATAGCATATTCACGTTATTCCAATTTGCGATTTAACTTGTTTTTTGTTATGCTAATGCAATATATAGCACTTTGACTTATTATTGATTACTTCTACCAATATTAATTTATAAAAAATAATCTACAAAAAGTTAAATTTCTACATTAATATTTATATATAAGAGACCTCTGCACAATTATTAATTTTTAATAAAAATCTGTTTTTAGAATGAAATTTTTTATTTTTAGATAGATTTTGTGCAGAGGTAAAAGGCACGCCAAAAAAATTTTTTAGGGCAATCATTTAAC
>CAYJGE010000030.1:0-24904 GCA_964369835.1 uncultured Mailhella sp. | reverse complement strand
AAGCAAAAACAAGTAATAGAAAACAATATAAGAATTTAGAAACACACCCTAGTAAAGTATAAATAATTATATTTTTAAATTATTACATTAACTCAACATATTGCCTTAGCATATAATAAAAAATCAATCTTCTTGGCAAATAAGTTTGCAAAACAATCTAAATTTTCACTAAAAAAAAGCTTGACCAACTTAGAGCTTTAGCATAAAAGATATGCCATGGCGGATGTAGCTCAGTTGGCAGAGCACCTGGTTGTGGCCCAGGTTGCCGAGGGTTCAATCCCCTTCATTCGCCCCATTTTTACCCGAATAGCAATATTCGGGTTTTTTTATTTAAATTTAAAATTATCAGATTAATATTTTTTTGTGTATTAATAATAATTTATGGGGAAAAATCAAGCTATTGCAAGATTTTTCCCCATAAATTAAAATTTTTCAATTTTTATATGACTTTCAGTTCTTTTAAAACATTTTTAAGTTTTTCAAAGTTAGAATCTTCCATTTCACAAAGGGGTAGTCTAAATTCAATTTCCATTTTACCCATTAGTCCCAGTGCAGTTTTCACAGGAATTGGATTTGTTTCCATGAACATGGCTCGTGAAAGTGGTTCCAATAAAAAATGTAATCTTTGAGCTTCTTTTATGTCTTGCCTTTCCCAAGCCGCACAAAGGTCGGAAACTGCTTTTGGTGCAACATTTGAAGTTACCGATATGGTTCCCACAGCTCCCACAGCAAGGGAAGCCAAGAGGGTATTATCATCTCCAATCAAAAGAGAAAAATTCTCATCTGTTTGTTCTCTGAAATTTGAAACTTGAACTAAGTTTGAAGTTGCTTCCTTAATGCCAACAATATTTTTCAATTCCTTATACATTCTTGCCATGGTTGAAGGCATGACATTTGAACCTGTACGACCGGGAACATTATAAACAATCATGGGAAGTTCAACTTCATCATTTATTTTTTGATAATGTCTGAAAATACCTTCTTGAGTTGGCTTATTATAATATGGGCTGATTAATAATGCAGCATCTGCTCCTGCGTCCTTGGCAAATTGAGTTAGGCGTATGGCTTCCAAAGTATTGTTTGAACCGCAACCGGCCAAAACAGGCACTCTTTTTTTGGTTTGATCAATACAAATTTCAATGGCTTTTTCATGTTCGGCATGGGATAAAGTTGCAGATTCTCCCGTTGTACCACAGGGAACAAGGCCATTAATTCCTTGTTCAATTTGCCATTCGATTAAGTTGCGATAAGCATCTTCATCAATTTTTCCATTTTTAAATGGAAGAACCAAGGCTGTTATAGCTCCTTTAAACATAGTTATCTCCGTTTGTTATAAAGTATATCCTAAAAAATTTTAAACAAAATTTTTATAAAAAGATACAGTAACTCTAATTATTTTGAAATATTTTTTACCAAATTTTTCTTATATAAGGAATGATTTTTTCTACAGCATCATCTAAACCAAGGTCTATTGTTAATCCTGCCGCGTTTTTATGCCCACCTCCGCCAAGACTTGACAAAACGTCTCTGACATTATCATCACCATAGGAACGTAAACTTATTTTTACTTTTTCCTTGTTTATTTCTCTATTTATTTCTCTGACAAGCATAATTACCCTAACATCTTTTAGGCAACGCATTTGTTCAATAAATCCATGTAAATCATCACTTGTTGTGCCATATTTATCATAATATTCCAGAGGAATTTTACAATAGGCAAGTTGCCCACTTTCACAAACTTTAATTTCCATTAATAATCTTGCCCAAAAATGCAACTTGTTTATACTGAAATTACTATTTAATTTGTGCTGAATTTTAGGAATTTCAATATTGGTTTTTGCTAGTTTTGTTAACCATTTAAGACAATAAGTATCTGTATTGTCATAAGTAAAATTTCCTGTATCGGTGCATAGTGCTATATATAATGCTGTTGCCAAATCCTTAGTAAATTCAACATCAAGCTTTTTCAGTAAATCTGCAACCATCAGACCTGTGGCTGCCATGGAGGAATCAACCCAATTTTGCATACCAAACATGGTATTGCCTATATGGTGGTCAATATTAATAACTTGTTTATTTTGAATATATTTTTCAGTATTTTCACCTAAACGATACTGATCCCCGCAATCTAAGACTATAATAAGCTCAGGTTCAAATTCAAATTCTTCCATTTTTGTATGAAATGAAACAGGAATATTTAAAAATTTTAAATATTCAGGAAAGGAACTTTCATTAAAAATCATACAATTTTTATCTAAAAACTTTAAACCATGAGCCATTGCCAAACAGGATCCGATTGCATCGCCATCGGGATTTATATGTGAGCAAATTAAAATATTATTTGCTTTTTTTATTGTTTTAACAATATTTATTGGTATATTTTTCATATTTTTATTTTGTTATAAATTTTTTAAAATTGTTTTAAAAAATTTTGGTTTCCAATTATAAAAATATTTTAATAAATTTTTCAAATAAATATAATTGGAAACCTAATATATGGCAGAATTAAACTATTATCCCGCTAAAGCTGAACGTAAACTCTCTCGTAATTGCATAATTGTAGCTAGTTCTTCTTTTACACCATCAATATTATTAGCACGCAATTTTTCAGTAATTTCATCAAGAACCATAAACAATGGTGTGGCACTAACATTGCCTGCCACTCCTTTTAAAGTATGTGAAGCTTCAAAAGCACCTTTATAATCTTGATCATTTATTGCTGTTTCCAAAGCTTCAAAAGAGCCATCGTCGACAAAAAGATTCATACACATCATATATAAATCTTGATCATCAACAAAACGTTCCAAGGCTTCATCCACATTACAACCCCAGCTTTTTAAATTATCCATCATATTTCACCTCTACACAACATAGATTCAGAATTTTCATTTATATTTCTTTTAATTCACAATACCCGGTAAAATGAGTACCGTATAAACCTGGTTTAATTTTATATTTCAACTCTAACGCTTTATATTCTTGATCTTTGTTTATGCAATCAAAAATCAATTCTTGCCCTTCAACTCCTGCAAACAGAGCTGAAAAGAATTCTTCTACTTTTTTCTCATCAAGATTAAAAATAAAATCTGAATTTAAAAAATAGTGAATAGGATCAGTTATTAAATCCGCAAATCCAAAATTGTTTTGCGCCAAACTATCGGAAATAAGTGTTTTGTTTTTAAAGTCAACATCAAATAAACAAATGGAGTTATCCTTTAATACTTCATATAAGCGTTCTGCACTTTTGATATATTTGTTTTCAATATTTTTATTTATACTAATATCATCAATGGAAGCCAAAAGAAGATTTTCACTTTTTGAACTGTATAAAACCTTAATACTCATATCTTGCCAACGCTCTTCATTATATATTGGCACAATAACCCTAAAATCCATTCTGACTTCTTCCTTGGTTGAACAAGCATAATGAATGGCTTCTTCGACATGAGTTCGATCATCTTGGTGAATAAGTTGTAAGTATTCGGTTAAATCAACTCCATTTTCCTTTATATTTGGCATAACTTTTTGATAAAATTGTTCATTTGCTCTTAAAAATCTCAACTCTTTTTGACTATATTCAAAAAGAATATACGAGCCGATAAATGAATCAAAAAATGAGTTAAATTGAGAGTTAGGATCCCAAATATCTTCAACACTGACTCCGGTAGAATAATCTTCTTCTTGCGCAATTTCTTCTTTTTTATGATTTAATAATAAATCTTCAAATTGTTCAATGGGTAGTGGCTTAGAAAAGAAATAGCCTTGCCCCGTATGACAACCTATGCTTCTAAGAAAATTAACTTGCTCAATGGTTTCAACACCTTCTGAAATAACCGGTAAATTTAACCATTTTGCCATACTGACTACAAAATTAATAATATTATTGCTTTTATTCATCAAATCAAGGTTTCTGAGCAATTTCATATCAATTTTAAGTACGTCAACAGGAACTTCATTAAGCATATTCAGTGATGAATAGCCTGAACCAAAATCATCCATGGAAAGTGAAAAACCACGTTTTTTTAGGTTTTCAACTGTAGAGATTAGCTGGTCGGCATTTTGTGTATAAGCGGTTTCTGTTATTTCAAGTTCAAGTAAGTTGGTAGATAACTTATATTTTTCCATCATATTTGTTAAAATATCACAAATATCCGGACGATATATATCAACCCTGGAAACGTTTACAGAAACAGGAACTATGGGCCAATTTAAATCAGACCATTTTCTTAAAAATTTACAGGTTGTTTCCCAAATATATATGTCAAGCTCGGTGATAAAACCATTTCTTTCAAAAATAGGAATGAATTTATCGGGACCGATAAATCCCTTTTCAGGATGTATCCAACGTACCAAAGCTTCAGCACCCACAATGGAAAAATCAGCCATATCAAATTTAGGTTGTAAATAGACATGGAATTGTTTTTCGGCAAGGGCTTGGGTCATATCATTGGCAATTGCTTGTTCTTCTTTTAATTTTGCCAAATGATTATCATCATAATAGGCAAAATAAGTGTCATATTTCCCAATTACATTTTCAAGGGCAAGGCTGGCCCTGTCACACATTACGTTAACAGGTACTTCTCTGTCCTCTATTACATAAATACCAAAATTTACACTAATTCTGAAATTTAATGGATATTTATTGATAAAAGGGATTAAAGTGTGCACATATTCATGAATTCTAACCTTATTATGAGGCATGCAAATTACAAAAATATCCGCACTGAATCGACAGCAAATGGTTTCTTTAAAATCACTGTATTCACTTAGCAATTTACCAATATAAATTAAAACATTATCACCTTCTTTTTCACCAAAGAAGTCATTAATTATTTTAAATCGTTCAATATCCATATATAATATGGCAAATTCGGTAGTTGGATTGCTGTCTAACAGTTCACTTACTTTAGTATAAAATGTCATTTTATTATAAAGACCGGTTAATGGATCTCTTTCGGCAGTATTTCTTAAAATTGCATTTTCTCTAAACGCAATTATATTTGTAACACGCTGTAAAATAACAATATTATTATATGGTTTTGTTATATAATCCGAGGCTCCAAGCTCTAATGCTCTGATTTCAGCTTCAACGCCTTCTGATTGAGTAGTCACAATAATTGGAATATTACGTAATTCAGGATCTGCTTTTACTATTTCAAGAAACGTATATCCGTCCATGCCCGGCATTACCAAGTCCAATAAAATTACTTGGATAACTTCTTTGTTTTCTTTAGTAATTTCAAGTGCTTTTTCGCCGCCTGATGCTTCAAAAACCTCATACTTCTCGCTAAGAATTTTTTTCAGCAGCATTCGGTTGATTAGTTGGTCATCGACTATTAAAATTTTCTTCTTAAAATGTGTCATAATTAGCGCTTTTGTTTATAATTTTATATTTTATGAAATTGCTAAACTTCGTCATTATTCCATAAGAAAAACTTATCATATAAAAAAAAAAAAGAATAGTATATTTTTTGAGTTTTTAAATATTTTATGTTTTTTATTTTTTTTTATTTTCACATCAAGTTTGATATATTTATTGAAGCTTTGTATCTATACTGTAAACGCGTTCACAAATCAAGAAAAATAAGCCAATTTTCTATTAAACAATTGATTTGTAAAATTTTTTACTTCTGCACATAGAGTTTATATAAAGAATATAGTTATGCAGAGGTCTCTTAATTATGCTAATTATATGAACAATCAATATTTTTGCGTCTGCATTGTTTAGTATATAACACTAATATCTTGTAAAAAATTAAATGGCATTTATATGTAATTATCATATTGTATGCTTTAGTATCATGTTTTTTATATGGACTGTCAAGACATAAAACAACATTTTAAACAAATAATCATTTTCTTGCAATAAATTTGAAAATAATATATTTAATCCAAAAGGAGTTAATAATGTCTAGAATTATAGCTGTTGCCAACCAAAAGGGTGGAGTTGGCAAAACAACAACTTCTGTTAACGTTGCTGCCTCGTTAGCAGTAATGGAAAAAAGAGTATTACTCATAGATTGTGACCCACAGGCTAATTCCACCAGTTCTCTAGGTCTTGACAAGGTTAATAAGGATAATAATCTTTATACAGCCTTGGTAGACCCGACCACAATTAATAATGCAATCTTAGACACAAGCTCAAAATATTTAAAACTTATTCCATCATATACAGATATGGCCGCTTTGGAGCTTGAACTTGTTGACAAACCAAAGCGAGAACAATATTTTTCAAATCTATTAAATCCCATTGTTTCTGAATTTGATTATATTATTTTAGACTGCCCACCTTCGCTTGGATTAATTACTTTAAATGCCCTTTGTTTTGCAAAAGAATTGGTAATTCCTTTGCAATGCGAATTTTTTGCTCTGGAAGGTATAGTGAAACTTTTACAAACCTATGAACAAATTAAAAAGAAGCTTAATCCAAACTTAGAATTACTTGGCGTTATTTTAACCATGTACGATGCAAGAAACAAACTGTCAAAACAAGTTAAATCCGAAGCAGAACGCTGTTTTCCCGAATTAATTTTTAAAACATTTATTCCAAGAAATGTGCGTTTATCAGAAGCTCCAAGTTTTGGCAAATCCATTATTCATTATGATGTTAAGTCAAAAGGTGCAGAAGCTTATTTGGAAGTTGCCAAGGAAATCGAATCTAGAAAAATTATTAAAAACAATGCCGAATAATCAATATTTGGTATAGGAATTAAAATGGTAAGCATTAAAGGTGGTCTTGGAAGAGGTTTGGATCATATTTTTAATTCAGATGTCGAAGAAGTAACAAAATCAGAATCTGAAAATATAAAATATATTGAGATTGATAAGTTAAAAGCCAGTCCCTACCAGCCCAGAAAAAATTTTTCTGAAGAAAGTCTTGAAGAATTAGCAACTTCTATCAGTAATCAAGGTATAATTTCACCATTAATTGTTCGCATTGATGGGAATATGTACGAAATCATTGCCGGTGAAAGAAGATTTAGAGCCGCAAAAATTGCAAACCTGTCTGAATTACCGGTCATTGTAAGAGATTATACTAACTTAGATGCAATTACAATTGCCCTTGTGGAAAATTTACAAAGGGAAAATCTAAACCCCATTGAAGAAGCTGAAGCTTTTTCAAGCCTTAAGGATATGCATAAACTTTCCCAAGAAGAACTTGCAGGAAAACTTGGAAAAAGCAGATCTGCCGTTGCCAACTCCTTAAGATTATTAAATTTACCTGAATACATTAAACATGCTGTAATTTATGGTGAAATTAAATCTGCTCATGCACGTTGTTTAATTACCATTTCCAATGAAAGCGATCAAAAAATCCTATTTGATTTCATTGTTTTTAATGATTTAAATGTACGAGAAGTGGAAAATATAGCAGAAATTTGGCGACAAGAAAACAGATTGCCTGATTTTATTTATGATAATGGATTAAATGTCAAAAAAAATCCTAAGAACAATCAAAAAAATAACCCTGAAAAAAATGAATTCCTAAGCCAAGCTGAAAGTAAATTACAAAAAGTTTTTGCGGAAAAAGTGCTGATTCGAGGAAATGAAAATAAAGGCAATATTAAATTTACCTATAAAAATAATGAAGAACTGCAAAACTTAATAAATGTGTTTTCATTGCTTGATAAAAATAGTGAATAATACCAACAAATTTAAATTATGATTTTCTTAAACAAAAAACCTCGACTAATCAGCCGAGGTTTTTTGTTTAGCATGTATTTTAGAGACCGCTGCATAATTACTTTTTTAAACAAAGTACAACTTTTTAACACTAAAATTAAAATTTTAATAAATTTATTATGCAAAGGTAAAAGGCACGCCAAAAAAAATTTTAGGGCAATCGTTTACGAGAAAAACGTGGTTTTCTCTACTCTTGCCAAAAAATCATTTGGCGGTCGCATTTACTAACGTAAACGCTCCATGAAACCTCGCACAATGAATTGTGCATCGGTTTCTTTAGTCAACAATTTTAAAACTGACAATACTCCAAGTTTTTTTACCGCCAAAAGTATGATTTTTGGCATAAGCTTCAAAATTACCGATAACATCTTTTTTATCATTGGAATTATATAAATATCCTGTCATCAAAATAAGCTCTTCACCACTATCTTTAGCCATATCTACCATGGCATAATAAATTGCTTCACCATCTGCACCCATGAAATAGTAATTTCCATCTTTCCATGTAATTTCATTATTTTTTGAATAATTTAGATCGGTTAAGTCATAGTTAAAATATTTTTTTATACTTTCTCTGACAAAAGATTCTGAAATATATACCATTCCAGGTTCAGATGCCATTTTAATTCTGCTTTTAAAATTATTGATAAAGTTGTGCCAAACCCCAAAATAAATAAATTCTGAATTTGTCATGGTTGCAGTATCAAAATTTCTCATTCCAATTTCAGTAAAATTAGATAAAAAAACACTCATTTTTTTCATGGTAGCCGCTGAATATCCATCATCATCACTACCTGACTTTTCCACATTAGCCGAAGACGCAGGGCTAATTTTTTCTACGCCACCTTGCATTGCCAAGGCCTGACCACTAAACAAAACAAAAAATCCCAATAAAAACATTGATAAGCGTAATTTCATACATTTCTCCAAGTTAATTAAAGGTTAATAAATTCATCATAATTAATCAAACTAAAACAGAATAAATGATTGCCAATAAAGCAAAAACCATAAAAATAAGCGTAAAATATCATAATTTAAAGCAATTCTTGATATTTCATTGGAACACACAATATAATAATATTAAATTTTAATCCAGTTTTTTGTTTTGATGAAAGTTTTTATATCAATTCCAATTTGAATTAAGACAGCCTTTAACGGAGAGATTGCTTTACATTACAGATGACGTTCGGGGGCTACGTCCTGTAGCCCCACTCACTCAAGCTTGCAATTTGCGTGGAAATTGCTTCGCTTGCCCTGCGGGGCTTGCCACTTCCTGTGGCAAATCGAACCTCCTCGCAATGACGCCGCTCTTGTTTTTTTTGATATATCAAGGTGTTATGATTGTCGCTTTCAATGCTTGCTTAAAAAGTCAAGGGCTGAAAAAACTTTCAGCCCTTAATTTTTTTGAATGGGAGCACCTTATCATTTGTGATAAGGTGCCTCTGTGCCAGTACCTTACTTGAAAACATTTTCAAGTTCCCTTTGGTACAGTTTACAGTTCACCATGAGGGTACATGGTGTGTGTGTGGTTTCGGAAAAGGGTTTCCTTTACCGAATTTGAGGGAATATGCAGACTTATGAAACCACTGATTAATTTTTTTGATGGAAAATTTTTTAAAACATCTTTCCAAAAAATTTTAATAATTGCATATAATTTTTTGCTGTTTTTGAAAAAATCAGTTAAAACTCAAAAATAAATTTTAAATTTTTTATAGCGATTTAATCAGTATTTCTTTATATTTTTCTTATTTATAAGAAAATGACACGTCATTCCAATTCTTATTATAAAATATTTTATCACAACTGATTAGTGAAAATTTCTTATTTTTGCCATTTTTTCAAACAAAGTTTGAAAATTATTGGGTTTTGTGTCATTTAAGCCGGCAGGACTGTTTTCAAATTTGAAAAACGAGTAAAATTCAAAAATTTATATTTATTTTTTACGATTTAATCTGTGTTTTCTCATAATTATTAAAATAAGGATTGAACAGATGAGAAGAGTTTTTTCAAGGGAGTTTCAGAAGGGAAATAAGCGACTAATTATGGTTTAATCTTTTATATATCAACAATATAAATATTTAATGGAGCACGAATTAAAGCATAAAGTAATTTCAAAGTAGTTTAGTGAAACACCACAATCCGAAATAATTTGGTGAAACACTGATAAAAGCATAAAATAATCTCATCGGCAGGTTTTTAAATGTTTGACACCATAAAGCCAACCTTAAGAATATCTGCAGTTTTTTATTAATAAAATTTAATTTTTAAAAATTATTACTTTATTTTAGAATCATTCCTATACAGTTAGTTTTTATAGTATTTTATGATCAAAATAATTTTGACAGGTATCGGTGGTAAGTTATCTTTATAGTTTTATTAATAGTTCATATTAGTTTTAAGTAAAATTTTACAAACTATCTTTCAATTTCGATCATTTAGTCGAAATTGAAAGATAATGCGTTTTGTATTGCTTTGAGGATTTTTATTTTAACGTTTTGTTATGTTGTTTTTAGTTTGGTCTTAATTTGTTTGGTCTTGAATTTTGTTTTTATTTGGTCTTTTATATTAAAATTTTCAAAGCTTTCATCAAGCTAAAAAACATAATTCATAAATACTGAAAAACAATTATTATTTATATAATTAAATTACTATACCTGTTTCATTTATCAAATATAGTAAATTAAGTTGACATCGCTAATGTCAACTTTCAAAAGGCACACTTGCTTCGGCACTCGTGCAATAAAATTGCACTTATGCCTACGCAGTGGTCGCCTGCTATCGCAGTCGACATAGTAATTTCAACTGAAATTACTATATTTATGAATATATGTTTAGTTTGTTTTTATAGTATAAATAATTCCATGTCAGTTTCAGATGAAATTATTTTGCAATTAGTTTGTCTTCCAATTTCGAGCACTTACCCGAAATTGGAAGGTTATGAGTTTTACATTGCTCTAAGGATTTTTATTTTAATGTTTGTTATGTTGTTTTTAGTTTAGTTTAGTCTTAATTTGTTTGGTCTTGAATTTTGTTTTTTATTTGGTCTTTATTAAAATTTTCAAAGCCTTCATCTAAGCTATCTAAGGTTTCGGAAGATTCGGAAGAATCAAGAACCCAAGAATTAATATTGTGATTTTCATTCTCCTTTTTTATTGTTCCAAATCCCATGAAATCATAAAATCTTTCCATGAAATTATTAGGTTTTGTTGATGGTTTCCATACTTCATAGCCCTGTGCATCAGAGGTAATCAAAGTCAAACTAAATAATACAAAAAAACAATATTTAGCTTGGTTCATAAGGTGATTAGCCTTTTTATACACGGAAAACATATTGACTCCGACTGATAAACAGTCATATTAATTACTTTTACAGTAATTATTTTGAAAATGTAAAAACAATTTTCTAAAATTGCTCTTACAATGTTTTGAATGATTTTGTCATTCTGATTTGTAGCTTGCAAGTTTGCAAACGATGTTGTACTGATAACCATGTTCAGTAAGTTTAGCAATATATGATTAGTGTATAGCATTTATCGTGCCAAAATCTGATTTTTCTATAACACTTTGAAATATAACATTTAAATAATCAATGATATTTTAGGCTTTTTTTTATACTGTATTAAAATTATACACATTGCCTGTCAGACCTGTATAGAAATAAGACAGGTAAAATATTTTTTAGTAATGAAATGCTGATTACCACGTTTTCCTAAAACTCATCATATTTATTAACCATTGAATTATAAAGGAGAAATAAAAATGTCAAACCAAGTTCACCATATTAGAAACCCTCAATTTGCAGGAAGTTTTTATTCTGATAATACCCAAGAGTTAATTAAGACAGTGTCGTCTTTTTTTGCAAAAGAAACAGAACCTGATTTTGCAAAAGTCAAACCTTTTTTGACCATGTTGCCCCATGCAGGACATATTTATTCAGGCCATGTCACAGCCAAAACCTTGTCTGAAATCGAACTTGGTTCACGTATTATTATCTTATGTCCCAATCATAGAGGAGTGGGCAAAAATTATGGCGTTTGGCCCTCAGGTGCGTGGCAAAATTCCATAGGGCAAATACCCATTGACATTGATCTGGCTGAAAAAATAGTGGAAAATTCACCATTTACTTTTGACCAACAGGCTCATATTGCTGAACATTCCATTGAGGTTATTTTGCCTTTTTTACAATATACAGTACCAATTTTATACATTATTCCCATAAGTATTTCATCTTTGGAAAATGTTGAAGCTGCTGCTTCAAAGCTTGCGGAAGTTATTAAAAACAGTGATAAGGATATTAGTATAATAGTCAGCTCGGACATGAATCATTTTGCCGGTGAGGAAGAAAACAGACGCAAGGATAATTTGGCCTTGGAAGCATTTTTGGCCGGCGATGTGTTAAAATTACTTGATATTGTTAACAAGGAAAATATAAGTATGTGTGGGGTATTGCCTGCTGTTTTAGGGCTTATGGTAGCCAAGAAATTTGGAATAAGTAACAGTAAATTAGCGGCATATGATACCTCTGCCAGTGCTTTTGGTGATAGTGCAAGGGTAGTTGGTTATGCCGGTGCATATTTTTGGTAAAATTTTGAAATTTCAAAGGAAAATATAATGGAAATGTTAAGATTCAGAATTGAGGGAATGAGTTGTTCGGCTTGTTCGGCTCGAATTGAAAGAATAATTTCTTCATTGGCTCAAGTTGTAAAAGTTTCGGTCAGTTTAGCGTCTTCGACGGCCATTTTGCAGTTAAACTCGGAGCAAGACTTTGATAAAAATGAATTAATTAAAATAATTCAAGAGAAAATAGAAAAAATCGGTTTTAAAATTTTCCCTATGGATCAAAATCTCAGTAATTATGATATTTGGCATACACAGCAAAAAAATCTGGAACAAGAGCTAAGTCAGAGGAAGAAAAAAGTTGTTTTTGAAGCTATTTTTTCTATTCCCATCATCATTATTGCCATGGGTTCACACTTGGGTTTATCCTTACCTAGTTTTATAAATATGCATAATAACCCATTAAATTTTTCATTAATTCAATTAATTTTATTATTGCCTGTTTTATATTGGGGGCGAGATTTTTATATAAAGGGTATTCCCGCCCTGTTTCGAGGTGTACCCAATATGGACACCTTGGTCGCACTCGGAACTCTTGCGGCATTTTTTTATAGCGTTTGGAGTACCTTGGAAATTTGGCTTGGTTTTAATATTGATAAGGCTTTGCTTGGCATTTATTATGAATCATGCGCCATGCTTATTACCTTAATTTCATTGGGTAAATATTTTGAACATCGTTCTAAAATTAAAACAGGGCAGGCCATAAAGCATTTAATGGATTTAAGCCCAAAAACAGTCACATTGATTACAGATGATAATGAATTACTTGAAATAGCAAGTGAAAAAATCATGCTTGGGGATAAGATACTAATTAAAGCCGGTAATCAAATACCTGTTGACGGAATAATTTTGGATAATGGTACATCTCTTGATTTATCCGCTTTAACGGGCGAATTTCTGCCTGTGGAAGTGAAAAAAGGCGATCAAATAAGTTCAGGCTCAATCAATGTCGGCAATTCATTTACCATGCGTGCTGAGGCAGTGGGCGCAGATACAGTATTGTCTAAAATTATCAATTTAGTACAGGAAGCCCAAGCTTCCAAAGCTCCCATAGCCTCCTTGGCAGATAAAATCAGCCTCTATTTTGTGCCGATTGTAATTGTATTTGCTTGTATTTCCTTTGTGCTCTGGTATTTTATCGCCAATTTGGCTTTTGGCGAAGCCCTGAAAATTTTTGTGGCAGTAATGGTTGTTGCTTGCCCTTGCGCCCTTGGTTTGGCAACCCCCATGTCAATCATGGTTGCCACAGGCAGAGCAGCCAAACTTGGTTTATTGGTTAAAAACGGAACAGCTCTTGAGCTTGCAGGCAAGGTTGACACTGTTATTTTTGATAAAACAGGAACATTGACAGAGGGAAAGCCTAAATTTGCCCCAACTTATATTTATCAAGGTGAAAATACAAGCATTCACGAAAATGATTTAATGAGTATGGCAGTAGGGCTTGAATTAAATTCAGATCATATCCTTGCAAAGTCCTTTGTGCAAAGTATAAAAAATTTAGAAAACTATAATATTTCAAACAATTATAAATTTATTGATTCTTTGGAAATAAGTGGGCGTGGAATTAAAGGTACTTTATTTATTGAAAAAGATCAAAAATATTATGTGGAATTTTGCTTGGGAAATAAACAATTTATTGAAGATAATTCCTTAAAAATTTCAGAGAAAGAACTTTTGCACCTTGATAAAATATCCATATCAGGCAAAAGCCCATTGATTTTTGCTCAAACCAAGACAATTATTTATGAAGAATTTAATTCACAATTGGATTTAGAAGTGAAGCAAGAAATTAGTCCTATTAATTTAGATGGTTTTGAACCTAATTCCAAAATATTGGCAATTTTTTCTGTGGAAGATAAACTTAAGGAAAAAAGCCAAGAAATTATTAATGAATTAAAAAATCTTGATATTTCACCCATATTATTAAGTGGTGATAATAGAGCAACTGTTTTGGCGGTTGGCGAGCAATTGGAAATAGATGAAAAGAATTGTTTTGCAGAAGTTATGCCGGCCGACAAAGAGCAAAAAGTCAAAGAATTTCAAGCAAAAGGGCATATTGTCGCCATGATTGGCGATGGCATAAATGATGCGCCTGCCTTGGCAAAGGCAGATGTTGGCATGGTCATGGGGCAAGGAATGGACATAGCACTTGAAGCAGGTGATATGGTATTATTACAAGGACTTGAAAGCATAAAACTGGGATTTAAATTAAGCAAAGCAACCATAAAAAACATAAAACTTAGTTTATTTTGGGCTTTTGCCTATAATGTAATATTAATCCCCATTGCGGCAGGATTTTTATTATTGTTTGACGGTCCAAGTCTTTCACCCATGCTGGCAGGGGCTGCCATGGCATTGTCATCTGTTTCTGTGGTCATAAATGCTTTACGTTTAAGAAATTTTAAATAATTAATATCGAAACTTATGAAAAAATTTAATTCCAGAATTGTTGCAATAAAAGCAATCGTCAGATGTTTAAAAACAAGTGAACCATTGCCTGTAATTTTAGACAATTTATATGCTGAATACGAACTAAGTGCAGAAAATATATTTTTTAAACAAAACAAGGCTTTTTGCACAGAACTTGTCTATTCCTATTTTCGTAATTCAGGAATTTTAAATTTTATTTTGCAAAAGCTTGTAAAAAAAACAAATCAATTGGCCCTTGAAATAAAAATTGCTCTTATTTTGGGTTTGTATGAAATTTTTATGCAAGCTCAAAATAGTGAGGAAAATTCCCATGCCATTGTTTTTGAATATGTGGAATTTGCCAAAAAAATAAATAAAAAATTATCGGGCTTGTTAAATGCTGTTTTAAGAAATGGGCTGAGGCAAAAAGAAAGTCTTGCTGAATATTTACAAAATATCCAAAATGATTTGGACTTAATTTCCGAAAAAAAACATCTTTCAAATAATCAAATCAAAAAAATTGCAAAATATGCAGATTTGAATATGTTTTTTATGAAGCAGATCAGCCCTGAGCTAATTAATCAACTCATTTTAACAAGCTTGAACATTCCAATTCCAACATATCGAATTAATAAACTTTTTCAAGATGACAATTTTGAGATTTTAAAAAATTATGAAATTTTTGAAAAAACTTGTCTTTATGTCAGACAACAAAAAAATGTCAAGTCAATAATGTATGATTTGGAAAATCAGGGAATTTTAAGCAGACAGGGAATGGCTTCTCAAATTTTTGTGAATAAAATTTCAGATTTTATAGATAAAAATCAAGGCAATATTTGGGACGCCTGCGCCGGTAGGGGCGGAAAAAGTCTTGCCTTGCTTGAAAGGGGGAATAAACTTGTAATTTCAAGCGATATTAATGCAAATAGGCTTGAACAACTGCATAAAAATTTCACAAGATTGAAAATTTCCAAAAATGATCAACCACTTATTTTAAATTTTGGACTTGAAGAGCTGGCAGATATTATAAAAAGTAAGCAAAATAATGAGTTAAATTTAGAAAAAATTAAAAGCGAGAACATAAAATATTTATTAATCGACAGTCCCTGCACCACTTCGGGAACCATTGGCAGAAATCCTGAAGTTAAAAATAGAATTGATCAAAACAGTTTAGATACAACGGTTTTATTGCAAAGGCAATTATTTGAAAAAGCTTGGAATTTTATTGAAAGTAATTCATATATAATATACTGCACTTGTTCAGTTTTTCAAAAAGAAAATGAAGAGCAAATTAATAATTTTATTAATGATTTTAACGCAAAATTAATCACTCAAGAATATATTGTCCCCTCATATTTTGATAAAATGTTCATGGGGCATGACATCTTATATTATGCCATTTTACAAAAATAAAACCTCTGCACAATTATGATTTATAATAAAAATCTGTTTTTAGAATAAAATTTTTATTTTAGATAAATTTTTGTGCAGAGATTTCAATTTATATCTAAAAAACACATTCGGAATGAGGGAAATAAAAAAATGCAAGAAAACACATATTTTGTGCTTATTTCTTGCATTTTTTCAAGCTTTTTTAACTGAATTATATTTATTTCATCATTTTAGAAGCAGGCACAATGGGAATATCTTTCTTTTGTAAAACCTCAAGAGCTGCTTCGGTGCGATCAAAGCGGAAAATCAAAATTGCCCCCAAGTCAGGTTGAACATAGGCATACATATACTCAACATTAATATCTGCATCTGCTAAAATTTCCAAAATAAAATGAAGACCGCCGGGAGTATCGCCCACCTGCACAGCCACAACACCTGTTCTGCCAACAGTCAAACCCTCATCACGAAGAACCTGTTTAGCCTTGTCACAGTCATCGACAATCATACGCAAAATTCCAAAATCGGAAGTATCGGCAAGTGATAATGCCCTGATATTAATACTGTTTGCATACAATGTTTTGGTTACTTCTTTTAATCTTCCTGCTTTATTTTCCAAAAAAATAGAAATTTGTTCAACTATCATAAGCATATCCTTTTATTTTTCTACAATTTAGTGGCTGAAAAATTTTAAAACTCGATTTCTTAAAAATTAATCTTTTTCATTAATTTTTTCTTTTTGAGTGCTAACAGATTCAGTCTTTTTATCTTCAATATTTTCCATTTTTGCTTTTTTATTGGAAATGTCTATTTCATCGGGTTCTGTTGCGCCTTGTTTGAAATTTCTAATGGCTTTCCCAAGTCCGCCACCGATTTCAGGTAAGCGTTTGGCACCAAATACAATAAGCACAAGTACCAATATTATTAATAATTCCTGCATTCCGATCCCAAACATAAAACCTCCTATCCCCATGGACAGATAAAATTATTTTAGAAAACGCTGACTTAATCAGAGTTTCCATAAGCTATATTTCTAATTGAATAATATAATATATTACTGCCTAATTTTATTTTGGTCAAGAAAATGCTTTACATGTTTTTTAGAAATAATTTTACAAAATTGTAATATTTTAAAAATTAAAATAAATTCAAAATTTTTAAACTTGAATTTATTTTAGTTATTTTACAAAATTGTAAATATTTATTTTTACATAATATACCTAATTTAATGATTTTTTATAATTTTGAAAAATATAAATTCGAGACAAATTAAATTTATAACATTTTTGTAAAAACATTTGACAATATTTAAATTTAATTATAAAAAAAATTCATACAACATTTTTATAAATTATTAATAAAGCAATAAACCTTAAAATAAAATTCTGATTAATTCCGTAAACGGAATTAATCAGAAAGGCACACTGCCTTTATTCGCCCTTCGGGACGCAAAAAACGTGTTTTTTTCTCTCATTTCGGCGTGCAAAATAGCCATTTCATGTCTATTTTGTAAGGAAACGCTTTTTAATTTTTCCAAAACTTTAATTAGCGTTTCCTTAAATAATTTTTACAAAAAAGGACATTGCAAAACAAAAGGACTGTAAAATGGACTTATTCAAACAATTGACAATAAAAGACTTAAAGATTGTAAAAGAAAATTCTCAAGAAAACTTGGAACCGTTAACTCCCAAGGTAAATCTTGGTCAACTTTATGGTAAGGACGTTTTTGGACTACAAATAATGCGCCAACGTTTGCCACAAGATGTTTATAAAATCATGGAAGATGTTATTACCAAGGGCAAAAAATTACCCGAAGAAATTGCCAATGTTGTTGCAAATGCCATGAAAGACTGGGCAATTGAACATGGCGCAACCCATTTTACCCATTGGTTTCAGCCCATGACAGGTTGTACAGCCGAAAAACATGACGCCTTTTTCAGCCCAAACCCCGATGGAAGTTTGGTCAATAAATTTTCGGGAAAAACACTGATTTGCGGTGAGCCGGACGCTTCTTCATTTCCTTCGGGCGGAATACGTTCTACCTTTGAAGCGCGTGGCTATACAGCTTGGGATCCAACCGTACCTGCTTTCTTGGTTCCGGGTAAATATGGAAATACCTTGCATATTCCCAGTGTTTTTTATTCCTATTCAGGCGAGGCACTTGATCGTAAAATCCCCCTACTCCGTTCCATAGATGCCCTTTCCAAAAATGTTGTGCGAGTTTTACACTTGCTTGGCAATAAGACTGTAGAATTTGCCCGTCCCATGGTGGGCGCAGAACAAGAATATTTTCTTGTGGACAGTGAACTGGCCGCACAACGTCCTGACCTTATGTTTACAGGCAGAACCTTGCTTGGTGCTCCATGTCCCAAAGGGCAAGAAATGGAAGACCATTATTTTGGCGCCATTCCCGAAAGAGTAATGAATTTCATGCAAGACTTGGAAATGCGATTGTTTGCCCTTGGTATTCCTGCCCATACTCGCCACAATGAAGTTGCTCCTGGTCAATTTGAACTTGCTCCACTTTATGAAGATGCCAACATTGCAACTGACCATAACATGTTGATAATGAACATATTAAGAGCAACAGCCAATGAACATGGTTTTGTTTGCTTACTACATGAAAAACCATTTAATGGAGTAAATGGAAGTGGAAAACATAATAATTGGTCAATTTGCGATTCTGATGGAAATAATCTTCTTGATCCCGGCGAAACCCCACTTGAAAATGCTCAATTCTTAGTATTTTTAGCTGCCATTATGCGTGCTGTTCACAAATATTCCGACACCTTACGCCTTGGAACCCTGGGCGCAGGCAATGATCACCGTCTTGGAGCCAATGAAGCTCCGCCTGCCATTGTGTCTGTTTATTTGGGCGAACTGCTTACCAAGGTTTTAAATACTATCATTGCAGGTGAAAAATCCCTCGACAATAATCATAAGGGCATAGAAATTGGGGTTTCGTCTCTACCCACCTTACCAAAAGACTATTCAGATCGTAACCGTACAAGCCCTTTTGCTTTTACCGGTAATAAATTTGAATTTAGAGCAGTCGGCGCTTCCCAGTCCGTATCGCCGATAAATGTGGCATTAAATGCCAGCGTTGCATGTGCTTTAGAGGAAATTGCCATTGAAATTGAAGCATGCCTTGCCGAAGGAAAAAGTATAAATGAAGCCTTACAAGAATTTTTGCCAAAGATTTTTAAAGAACATATTGATGTTGTTTTTAACGGTAACGGTTATTCGGCTGATTGGAAAATCGAAGCAAAACAAAGGGGACTTTTGGACTTACCCGACACCGTATCTGCCTTGAATCGCTATCATTTAAATGAGGTTATGGACGTTTTCAAAAGAACAAATATTCTAAATGAAAGAGAAATTTTAGCACGCCAAGAAATTCTTTTTGAAACCTATACCAAAACCATTGCCATTGAAGCACAAGTTATGATCAGTCTTTTGAAAGACAGGATTATTCCGGCAGTGCAAAAAGCTCAAACCAAGTTGGCAAATCTTGTTATCAGCACAAGAACCTTGGTGGGAGAAGCAAAAGAAGAATATGAACAATTTGAAAAATTACGCTCCAACCATTTGGAATTATGCAAAAATGTAGAAAATCTTCAAACTCGCTTAAATGAAATGCATAATATGGGACATGTGGAAGAAAAAGCAAAATTTGCCCTGGAAATTATTATTCCACTAATGAAAACTTGCCGTTCCTATAGCGATGGACTTGAACTTATTGTTGATGATAAGGATTGGCCATTACCTAAATATTCTGCATTGCTTTGGACACATTAAAGGAAAGATTAAAAAAGAATTGTTAAGTTCCCGATTTGGCGAGGAGATTGCCACGGTGTGATGTCCCATCACCACCTCGCAATGACTGCCAATTTGATTTACTTTCGTTAAATGACAATTATAACTCTTCGATATATCAAAAAAAAATAAAGCGGTGTCATTGCGATGACGAAGCCCAAAGGGGCTCCTTTATTCCGTGGACGTGGCAATCTTGGCGTTAAAGGAAAGATTAAAAAAGAATTTTAAGTCCCCGATTGTACACCAAGATTGCCACACTCACTTCGCTCGTTCGCAATTGACACATTTTTAATTTTTTGTGTCGTTAACCGACAATTTTAATGACTGCCAATATTTTTTATTTTATTAACCGACAATATTAACCATTCAATATTTAACCCAACTTAATTCTTCCAACAAAAACAAGTTAAAAACTAAACCAATAACGGAAACTAAAATGCAAAAACCAAGTCTATACAATCCTTTAGAAGAGCATGACGCTTGTGGTGTCGGATTTGTTGCAAACCTTGACAACATAGCAAGTCACAATATTATTCAACATACTTTAACTGCCATGGGACATTTAACCCACAGAGGAGGCAGTGAAGAAGACGAAAAAATGTCTGACGGTTCAGGCATACTCATGCCAATTTCATTAAATTTCTTTGGAAAGATTTTTCCTGAAATTACTGATAAAAATAAAGCTTGGGGCTTGGGCTTTTTCTTCCTACCTTATGATGCTTTCATGCAAGAAAGTCTTATGGATTTGGTTAAAAAAATTGCCAAACAACATGGATTTTATGTTTCTGCTTGCCGTGATGTGCCCACAGATATTAACATACTTTCACGTAAAGTCTTGGCAAGTCTGCCTGAATTTAGGCAAATCCTGTTTATTTCCGAAAAAGATGAAAATCTTGATATTGAAAAAGATTTGTATGTACTGCGCAGACAAATTGAATTTGCCGCCATTAAATTTTTGGAAAAAAACAATAAGGAATTAAGCGCCTTTCATATATGCAGTCTTTCTTCCAAGAGCATTGTTTATAAAGGAATTTTGCCGGGTAAAAATTTGGGCAATTTCTATACTGATTTAACCGATGAAGATTTTTCTGTAACCTTTGCCATTTTCCACGAGCGTTTCAGCACAAACACAAAACCATCTTGGCATTTAACTCAACCATTTAGATATATTGCTCATAATGGCGAAATAAATACAATCAGATGCAATAAAACACAAATGAATGTAAGGGAAGCGGCACTTGAATCACCTAAAATCGGTGAAGATTTAAATCTCCTATTGCCCTGTATTCATAAATCAAACAGCGATTCAGGCTCTTTTGACAATGTCTTTGAATTGTTGACAATTGGCGGTTACAGCACAGAACAGGCCATTTTAACCATGATACCTGAACCTGTTTTTGATTTATCGGCCAATGACAAGAGAAATTCTTTTTATTTGTACAATATGCCATTAATGGAAGCTTGGGACGGCCCCACCACCATGGTCTATACGGACGGAAAATCCAAACTGGGTGCCACTTTGGATCGCAATGGTTTACGCCCCTGCCGTTATTCCATAATAAATGATAATACTGTTATTCTTGGTTCAGAATCAGGCGTGCTTGATGTTTCTCAAGATGATTATGTGGAGCATGGGCAACTGGCCCCAAGAACTCTATTTTTGGTTGATTTGGAACAGGGTAAAATTATTAGTGATGCTGAAATAAAAGAAGAAATTTTCAATCAATTTGATTATGAAAAATTATTGAAACAAACAAAAATCACCCTTTCAAATACAAGTGAAGCGATTAAATCCGAACAAAAAAACTATAATGAACTTTATGTTGATTTATTTGGGTTTCATGAAAAAAATCACGAAAATACAATTATTTCCATGGTAAATGCCGAAGAAGAGCCTGTTGGAGCCATGGGACTTGACAAGCCATTGGCTGTGTTAAATGAAAAACCTCAATCCTTGTTTAATTATTTTAAACAATTATTTGCACAGGTTACAAATCCGTCCATTGATCCCATCAGGGAAAAGATGTCCATGTCATTAATCACCACTCTTGGGGGTAAGGCAAATCTTTTTCAAGATCCAAGAAATTCAGCTTCCTTTATTTATTTGGAAAGTCCTCTTTTATTTGCTCAAAATTTTAAGGAAATTTCTGAAAACAATCAATTTTCCATGGCAAAAATTTCAACAATCATTCCTAAAATCTCAGATCATAATGATTTTTGTATCAAAATAGCTTCCATTTTGGTTGATGTTGAAGAAGCCATTGATCAAGGCAAAAAATTAATTATTTTATCGGATCAAGAAATTAATCATGATAGCATATCCTTGCCTATTTTATTGATTGTTGCGGCTGTGCATCAAGAATTAATTCGTAAAAATAAAAGACATTTATGTGACATAATAGCCGAAACGGGGCAAGCCTTTGAAGTAATGCATTTTGCCTTGCTGCTTTCCTTTGGCGCAAATGCCATCTATCCCTTTGCGGCCTATAATGCCATTGAATATTATTTGAAACAAAATAAAATCAAGCAAGATTATGAATTTTCTGTGGCAACAGAACGTTATTTTAATGCCCTTAAAAAAGGTCTTTTAAAAGTGTTGGGACGCCTCGGAATTTCTGCAATTTCTTCCTTTGCAGGTGCTCAATGTTTTGAAGCCCTTGGAATACATAATGATGTTATTGACAAATATTTTACTTCAACCCATTCCAGAATTGGAGGAATTTGTCTTGAAAATATTTTTGAAGAAAGCAAAGCTCTTTTTAATTCCTATTTGAACAGTAAAAATTCCAAGCCTGAAAATAATGTGTGGACAAAAAATCTAAGCTCATTATTACGTTCTGCCGTTGTGGAAAATGATTATGCAAAATATTCAGAATATACTGATTTATTAGAAAAAAATGCTCTTTATGTTACTTTGCGTTCCCTTTGGAATTTTAAAAATTCTTCCCAAATAAATACAGAAGAAGTGGAAGATTTAACTTCCATAAGAAAGCGTTTTGTAAGTGCTCCCATGTCATTGGGTGCTCTCAGTCAGGAATCCCATGAATGTATTGCCGAGGGATTTAATAAACTAAACCTGCTCTCCAATTGCGGTGAGGGCGGAGAAGATATTGAACGCTCAAGATCCAAAGGCACAGAACGTGATATATGTTCAAGGGTCAGACAAATAGCCTCAGGCAGATTTGGAGTAACAGCCGAATATTTGGTCAGCGGTGATGAAGTACAAATTAAAATTGCTCAAGGTGCAAAGCCGGGCGAAGGCGGTCAATTACCTGCTCACAAAGTAAGCCCATATATTGCCAAAGCCAGACATACCCCTGTTAATATTCCATTAATTTCACCTCCTCCCCATCATGATATTTATTCAATCGAAGATTTGGCACAGTTAATTTATGACATCAAAAAATTGCGTAAGGGGCTTAGGGTCAGCGTAAAATTGGTGGCAGAAGCAGGCATAGGAACGGTTGCAGTGGGAGTTGTTAAAGCAGGTGCCGATACAATTTGCATTTCAGGGCATGACGGAGGAACAGGCGCTGCCCCCCTTTCATCTATTTATCATGTTGGTTTGCCATGGGAAATTGGTGTGGCAGAAGTTCATCAAGCCTTGCTTGCCAATGCCATGCGTTATAAAGTTACCCTCCAAGCCGATGGACAAATTTTCACAGGCAAGGACGTTGTAACAGCCTTTATGCTTGGCGCCGATGAAGTTGTTTTCGGCACGGCTCTTCTTGTTTCCATGGGCTGTGTCTATTGCAGACAATGTTTTAAAGATCGTTGCCCCGTTGGAATTTGTACCCAAGATGAAAAATTACGTTCCAAATTTAATGGCAAAGCTTCAGACATTGAAAACTTTATTAATTTCATTGCCAAAGAAACCCAAGAATATATGACTCAACTTGGTATTTCAAACATTGATGAACTTGTAGGACGAGCTGATTTATTGGAAATGAATGAAGATTTATTATCTGAAAAATCTAAAAAATTAGACATGTCTTTGATTTTACAAAATTTACCCTATTCCAAAAAAATGAACAGGCAACCAAAAGAAGCCAAAATGGCACTTTGGGAGGAAAAAATATTAAACTCCGTCAGCAAAAACATAGCCCACAATGTGCCAAGTAAATTTTATCATGGTGTAAAAAATACAGACAGAGCCATTGCCACCCATATTGCAGGCCATATGGCCCATATGGCAATGACCCAAAAGGAGTTTCAGGAAGATTTTGTTTCCCTTTACTGCACAGGCACAGCAGGACAAAGTTTTGGAGCATTTGCTCCTCAAGGTTTAAGCCTTTATCTGCTAGGCAGTGCCAATGATTATGTGGGCAAAGGGCTTTGTGGCGGAAAAATCAGCATTTCCCCCTATTCTTCATGGGCAACAAAATTGCAAAAGCAATCAATCATAGGCAATGTTGCCCTTTATGGAGCAACTTCAGGAAAAGCCTTTATTTGCGGTAAAGCAGGCGAACGTTTTGCCGTCAGAAACAGCGGAGCCATTGCCGTTGTGGAGGGGGTAGGCGAACATGGTTGTGAATATATGACCAACGGAACCATTGTTATTTTGGGAGAATGTGGACAAAACTTTGCGGCAGGCATGACAGGCGGTTGCGTATTTGTGCATGATATAAATAAAAATTTAGCCAATGTTTATAATCCGACATCGGTAAAAATTTGTAATTTGGACTATCAAGACGCCCTTATGGTTAAAAAACTACTTGAGGAACATGTTCACTATACTCAAAGCGTACATGCAAAAGAAGTTCTTGATTTATTTGAAGAAAAAATGAAAGAATTTGTTAAAATTATTCCAAAATAAAATACATATAGCAAAAAATAAAAACCCCCATGTCTTAAAAAAAATTTTAAAGCATGGGGGTTTATTCACTTCAATCCACCAAATCTAATACTTTGATATATCAAGAAAAACAAAAGAGGTGTCATCAACCCACTTGAAGCAAAAAAGTTAATTTTTTTTATAATTATTGTAAAT
>CAYJGE010000029.1:0-25516 GCA_964369835.1 uncultured Mailhella sp. | reverse complement strand
TATTTTATTTAATGTCTAAAATCAAAAATCATGCCATAATTATGGTTTTTTTAAATCGGAATGGCGTGGGGTTGAGGTAACGTTATTCCAATTCTTATATTAAAGAGACCTCTGCACAATTATTAATTTTTAATAAAAAACTGTTTTTAGAATGAAATTTTTTATTTTTAGATAAAATTTTGTGCAGAGGTTTCATTTTTATGGAAATGCGGATTAAATCAACACTTCCGTAAAAATTTAACAAAAAGAGTTTTTATTGAGGTGGTTTAATGCTTGAATAACTGCCTGCATTATTGATAACATACCAAAGACCGTCATATTCTTTTACCCAAACAGCCCTGTCAGAGTCTGCTCCCGTACTTTTTAAAAGTGCACGTGAATAATCTGCTTCCTTGGTTATTTTAATAATTTCAATATCATAATTGTCTGGTGACATTTTATAGCCATTTTGAGGTGATGTTCCGACAGCAAAACTTCTGAAAACATAATTCATATTTTTATCTTTTAGTCTGGAAGTAAAAGTTGAATAACTTGATCTTCTATGCCAATCTTCCGGTTCATGCATTATATATCCAAGCATTTTTTCTCCTTCTGCTCTTGTGTTTGGATCAATATATGCAAAAACTGCATCAAAATACATTTTTATGGCACCTTCCGGTGTTCTTGCCATGGTTTGACAACGTTGTTTAAAGTCTGCAAAGTTTTTTGGTAAGCCCGACATATGCCCATCAGCAACTAAGTATCCTAAGCTATTATTAAAATCCAGATTTTGTGAGATTAAAATTTCATTTGTATCTTGATTTATAATTTCCTGTGCATTTATTTGTTTATTATCAGTAAATGTTATAATTGCCGATGCCATTGTAATACCGATTAATGTTTTTTTCATAATTATTCCTCATTATTTTTATGGTAAAAAGTTTGGAAATTTATTATCTCTGCATATTTATTTTATTAGAGCAGTTTCAATAAAGATTGAAACTGCTCTACCCCATATAACTTTCAAAAAGCAATCATTTAACGAAGTGGCAAAGCCACTTCTATTCTTGCTTTTTGCACTTCAATGTCGCCATGCTCCAATGAAGTGATTAGGGCATTTTAGGACAATCCTTTTCCAAAAATGCCCTAAATCAATTATGCAAAAACTACATTTAAAATAAATCTAAAAGAATACCATATTTGGTATATGTGAAAGTAAAAATTTTATCCTTATAACTAAAATTTTTGTTAAATAATATTTTTCCTCCAAGAGCTGATTTTTTTGGAATCATAAAAGTTCTGATGTGGGAAGTTTCAGGGTAACCTGCAATTACAGCATAATGTTTTTCCTTTTCAACAATACTATTTATGTAAAATTCTGTAAAATCAATATATTGACTTGCACAGACAGGTTCATTCATGTTTAACATCAAAGCAATGTAGTTTACCTCATGTTTATTGTCTTTTATAGCTTTTTGAACATAAGCAATAAGAGGATCATTTTTATTACCTTGATAAGTAAATCCATTTCCGCCTTGCTCAAAGTCTAAAGTATAGTTATTTCCGGTGATTTTTAGGGAAGCTTCACCATAAAGAATATGATCATAATCACAATCTTTAAGGTTAGAAGCATGGGCAAATGATGCAAATAAGACAAAAATAATGGATAATAGGAAACGCATAAAAACTCCTTTTAGTTAAATATTTATGATATTATGGGATAATTATAAAATATTTTAAAAAATATAATTATTTTCATGATTTATTCTGGTTGAATAAAAAATAAAATATCTATAAAAAATTAAAAAAAACTTATTGATTGACTAGGATTGAATTTGGATTTATATTTAAGGCAGTGAAAATCAGTATTTCCTTAATTGAAAAAGTATAAGGTAATGGCTTTACTCTTTGAATGAGGGTAAAAACATGTTTTGTTTTCCATGCTTTTCATATTTCTCCATATTTCCATATTTCCATATTTCCATAATATCTCAATAAGTGCGAATGAAAACAGTGTTTTTTCTGAATAATTCCGAAATATGAACTAATCGGTGCTTATTTAAGATATATTTGTATCAAAGATTTTTTAGTTTTTCAAGATTTTATTTTCTCTTATTTTTTCACTTCTTTTATTTTCAATTTTTATTATTTTTCATTGTATCACTTTTAATTTTATTATTTGGGATGGTGCTTGTTATGAAAAAAAATATAATTTCTACTTTTTTTATTTTCTTTATTCTTTTTTTTAGTTTTCAAATCAGAGCCAATGATCTTTATTCGGAATATGCTTCCATTTTAAATACATTTGTACAAGATGGTAAAGTAGATTATTCCTCATTGAAGAAAGATCGGAAAAAACTTGATATTGCAATTAATAAAATGGCTGAAATTTCACAATCCAATTTTGAAAAATGGAACAGTCATGAACAATTGGCATTTTTGATTAATTTATATAATGCTGTGACATTACAATTAATTATTGATCATTATCCAATAAATTCAATAAAAGATATAGGTTCAATTTTTAAAGGTCCTTGGAGTCAAAAAATAGTTCCTTTATTTGGAAAAATGATTAGCTTAGATAATTTGGAACATGATATCATCAGAAAAAAATATGATGAACCACGTATTCATATGGTTTTGGTCTGCGCTGCCAAAGGTTGTCCCAGCTTACGTTCTACAGTATATCAAGCTTTAGAGCTTGAGAAACAATTATCAGAACAATCAAGCTTGTATTTGAAAAGTTCAAAAGGTCTGCGCCTTGATGAAAATGCCAAAAGAGTTTATTTATCATCAATTTTTAAATGGTATGGAGATGATTTTCCATCGGTCAGAGATTTTGTTGAGAAATATGGCAAAGTTTCATTAAAAGATTATGCAATACGATGGATAGATTATGATTGGAGTTTAAACAATAAATAATTGAATGGTTACAGAGGGAAAATTATGACACTTATGGCTTCACAAGATTCTGGTAAAAATGATTTGTTTTACACCACTAACGGAGATTTGAGAGGATATATAAAACCACATCCTTTGCGTGAACTGTGGTTTCACACAGGAACAGCCTGTAATTTAAAATGTCCATTTTGCTTTGAAGGAGCAGGTCCAAATGATAGTCGAATTCAAATGCCAAGTTTGGAAGAAATTAAACCATTTATTGATGAAACAGTTGGACTTGATGTTAAACGCTTTTCTTTTACAGGGGGAGAACCCTTTGTAAATCCTGATTTTGTAAATATTCTTGGTTATGCTTTGCTTTTTAAACCTTGCCATGTTTTAACCAATGCAACAAAACCTTTATTTGCAAAACTAAATGAAATCAGTCAATTAAAAAAACTTCCACATGCTTTATCTTTTAGGGTCAGTTTGGATTTTCCAAATCCTGAGGACCATGATAAAAACAGAGGTAAAGGTAATTTTTATTTATCACTCGAAATGCTTGGGCAATTATATAATTTGGGTTTTAGGGTTGAAATTGCCAGACATGCCCAAGAAAATGAAAATAGTGCAAAGGTAAATGATCAATATTTACCATTTTTCAAATCTGTAAACTTACCGATTTCAACCCCAATTATTGCCTTTTCTGATTTATTTAAACCAAATTCTTCCCCAAATGTTCCTCAAATAACCGAAAACTGTATGACAAGTTATAAAACCAAGGAAGAGAGGGAAGGATTTATGTGCAGTTACAGCAAAATGGTGGTAAAAAAAGCTGATAAAATGCGTGTTTATGCTTGTACTTTGGTTGATGATGATGACACTTATGACATGGGGAGCACTTTAAATGAATCCATGTCCAATAAAATAATGCTAAAACATCATCGCTGTTATGTTTGTTTTTCTTCCGGTACTTCTTGCACAGGAGCAGGTTTATAACACGCCATTCCGGTTTTCAAAAATCACAATTTTGGTATGTTTTTTGATTATTTAAATTTAGTAAAATATAAATAAATCAAAATAGTTATATCATTGTTGAAAAAAATGTTTTTTAAGGAAAGGGGGAAGCGATTGCTTACGTTTGAGGGGAAAAACTCGCCAGCCGTCAGGCGTCGTGGAATGTTTCAAAAAAACGTGGTTTTCTCCATCAATCCGGAATCATGTGAGGTTTATAAGAATACACAGGTAAGAAAGTATTAATTTATTTTCTTGAGAAAAACTCAAAATCAAATGGGAGCTAAAATGACTTTAGAACTATTTCCGGATGATATTTATAATCAAGAACTAGTGAATAATACACATCCCAAGGACTGGGTAAACCCAGTTCCTCAAGATATATATAATTTGGTTGTGATCGGAGCAGGTTCTGCCGGTCTGATTGCAGCAATAGCAACAGCATCTTTGGGCGGAAAAGTAGCCTTGATTGAACGTAGTTTAATGGGAGGGGATTGTTTAAATGTTGGTTGTGTGCCTTCAAAATGTCTAATCAGACCTTCTCGCTTAGCTTTTCAAATGCAAAATGCCAAGGAATTTGGATTAAGTCCCGCTCAAATTCCTGAAGATGATTTTCCTAATGTCATGGAAAGATTACGTAAAATCAGAGCAAAAATCAGCCACAATGACTCGGCAAAACGTTATACAAAAATGGGAGTTGATGTTTTTTTGGGTGAAGGTGTATTTAGTTCAGAAAATACAGTGACTGTCGGAGAGCAAGTTTTACGATTTAATAAGGCTGTCATTACAACAGGGGCAAGGGCTCTTGAATTAAATATCCCCGGCCTTGCAGAGGCAAAGCCATTAACAAACGAAACTGTTTTTAATTTGACCAAATTACCCAAACGCTTAACTGTGATTGGAGGCGGGCCGATTGGATGTGAATTGGCTCAGGCCTTTAATAGGTTTGGTTCAAAGGTTACAATTATTCAAAATGGGCGATTTTTGCCCATGGAGGATCCTGAAGCCTCAAGTATTTTAAAAGATGTTTTCGTGGAAGAGGGAATTAATATTTTATTGGATGCAAAAACCCTTGAAGTTAAAACAGATGATTTGGGCAATAAAAATATTATTGTGGAAGTTGATGGTGAACAAAAAATCATTGAATCCGATGAGATTTTAATAGGAGCAGGTAGAGTTCCCAATGTCGAAGGGCTTGGACTTGAAAAGGTTGGCGTTGAATATGACCTTAGAAAAGGTATTATTGTTGACGATAATCTAAGAACGGCCAATAAAAATATTTTTGCGGCAGGTGATTGTTGTATGGCTTGGAAATTTACCCATGCAGCCGATGCAGCAGCTCAAATTGTAATCCAAAATGCCTTATTTAAAGGAAATAAGAAATTAAGCTCATTAAATATGCCTTGGTGCACCTATACGGATCCTGAAATTGCCCATGTGGGAATGTATGAAAGGGAAGCCAAGGATAAGGGAATTGAAACAGAAACTTTTAAATTTGATTTTGAAGAAAATGACAGAGCCTTGGCAGATGGCGAAAGCCTTGGTTTTGTTAAAATAATGGTTAAAAAGGGTAGTGATAAAATTCTGGGTGCTACCATTGTGGCAAGTCATGCAGGCGATATGATAAGTGAAATATCAACAGCCATGCAGGCCAAGATGGGTTTAAAAAAGCTTGGTAGCGTAATTCATCCCTATCCGACCCAAGCCGAAGCCATAAAAAGAGTTGCAGGTTTATATAATAAAACCAGATTAACGCCAAGGGTTGCAAAAATTATTAAATGGTGGCTAAATTTTATTAGAAAATGATACTCTATATAATTCATTATGCAAAGGTTTTATGAAGTGTTTACAAAATGAACACGACCATAAATCAAGAGTAGACAAAACTATGTTTTGTTGTTAACTGATTGATTGATTTATATTTATTTAATTTTTATAACCATATTTTATATAAAAATAAATTTTAAATTTTTGAAAATTTTCAATAAAAAAATAATTGTGCAGAGGCTTCCACGTCAATCCGTTTTGTCATTTTTGAGGGAGAAAACCACGTTTTTTTTACTAATCCATGACCACGCTATTCCGGTTTTCAAAAATCACAATTTTGGTATGTTTTTTGATTATTTAAATTTAGTAAAATATAAATAAATCAAAATAGTTATATCATTGTTGAAAAAAATGTTTTTTAAGGAAAGGGGGAAGCGATTGCTTACGTTTGAGGGGGAAAAACTCGTTTTTTTCAAAAAAATGTGGTTTTCTCCCTCAATCCGGAATCACGTGATCCATGACGCTTAGTCTCATTTTGTTTGACATAAGCTGAGTGAGGTTTTTCCCAAAAAACTATTCTTTCCTTAAAAAACGTTTTTAATAACATATTGTTTTATAAAATGTTTTACAAATCGTTTAAAAATATTTTATTTTTTTGAAAGTATATTTCACAAGCGGATTGACGTGCAGAGGCTTCAAAATGATGAATTTTAAATTAATAATTTTGTTTACCCGTTACCCCGTGGTCGGAGAAGTAAAAACAAGGCTTATTCCTGAACTTGGAAAGGAGCAAGCCTTTGACTTACATGTGAAAATGACAGAATTTTTGCTTGAACAAGCTTTAAAAACAAATATTCCCGTGCAAATTCACTATCAAGGCGGAACAAAAGAACAAATGCAAAGTTGGCTTGGGCAAGCACATGACTATGTGGAGCAAGTGGGTGATGATTTGGGAGAAAAAATGGAAAAGGCATTTTGCCAAGCCTTTTCAGATGGTAAAAAACAAGTTGTTTTGATGGGAAGCGATTGCCCCAATAATCGCACGTCCAATATATTAACTGCCTTTAACTTATTGGAATATCATGATTGTGTTTTTGGCCCTGCAAATGATGGGGGTTATTATTTGATTGGTCTTACAAATCATAAGCCTGAACTTTTTCAAAATATAAATTGGGGAACAGAAAAAGTTTTAGCTCAAACCATTAATAAAATAGATAAATGTGCCAAAGGTAAATATGCTTTGATTGAAAAATTGACAGATGTGGATTATGCCATTGATATTCCGCCAAAAATATCTGTAATAATCATAAATTTAAATGAAGAAAAAAGAATAAAAAATACCATATTACAAGCTAAAGCCGGTTTTAATGTGGAAATAATTGTTTCAGATGGTGCAAGCATAGACCAAAGCCCTGAAATTGCCAGAACTTTTGGAGATAAATTTATATTATCAAAGTCCGGGCGAGCAGTTCAAATGAATACAGGGGCAAGTATTGCCGAGGGTGAAATTTTATTATTTTTACATGCAGACAGTATTTTACCGTCAAAGTGGGATATTTCCATACGAGAAATCATGGAAAATCCGGAAGTTAAACTTGGTTACTTTAGATTTGCAGCCGATGGAGATTTTAAAGCTAAAAAAATTTTAGAATGGGGAACGAATTTTCGAGCAAATTTCTTTAAAATACCCTATGGTGATCAGGGTTTTTTTATAAGAAAGAAAGATTTTGATCTGCTTGGTAAATTTGATGATGTTCCAATTTTAGAAGATGTGTTCATGGTAAAAAAAGCCAAGAAAAATGGTTTAATCGCCTGCACAAAACAAGCATTAATCACTTCAGGCAGGCGTTGGTTAAAATATGGTTTTTGGAAAACCCTTTTGGTAAATCAAGCTATTTTAATTGCAGCCAAGAGAGGGGCTGACTTGGAATTACTATGCCAAGCCTATCGAGAAGGAAAAGGCCCATTGCATATTTTAAAAATAAAAAGGAATAAATAGTGGATATTGCAAAAATAGCTCTTATTGGCGGCAGTGGACTTTATAATATTGATGAATTGAAAAATATCCAAGAATATGATATTAATACTGCCTTTGGAAAATGTTCTGCCCCCATAATTTGTGGAGAGCTTAATGGTGTAAAATTGGCTTTTTTGGCCAGACATGGAAGAAATCATAGTTTACTTCCAAGTGAAGTGCCATATCGTGCCAATATCCTGGCCTTAAAAAGTCTTGGAGTAAAATATATTTTGTCATTCAGTGCCGTCGGTTCTTTAAAAGAAGAAATCAAGCCCAGGGATATGGTTATTCCAAATCAATATCTTGATTTTACAAAAAACAGAGCAAGCACTTTTTTTGGCGAGGGAGCCATAGCCCATGTTTCAATGGCTGAACCGACTTGCCCAAACCTAAATCAACTTTTAATAAAAGCCATAGAGTCTTGTTTGCCAAGTTCTGATATTCATAGACAAGGAACCTATGTTTGTATGGAAGGGCCGCAATTTTCCAGTTTGGCAGAGTCAAATTTTTATCGCTTATTGGGAGCTGATTTAATTGGCATGACAAATATGCCCGAGGCAAAACTGGCCAAAGAAGCACAAATTGCCTATTCCTCTTTATGTATGGTCACAGATTATGATTGTTGGCACCCAAAGGAAGGAGCTGTAACGGCAGAAATGGCCATTGCAAACTTAAAACATAATCTTGGAAATGCCAAAAAAGTTTTAAGCAAGATTTTAACTTTGTTCCAAGAAAATATGCCTAAATCTTCCTTTCACAATGCCTTGGACCATGCATTGATTACGCCTTTTGATTTTATCCCTGAAGATACAAGGAAAATTGTAGAGATTTTATTAAGGAAACGCTGATTAAATCGCGTTTCCTTAATCATAAAGATAACAAACCCCACATTGCGACGTTTGAGTCGCTTAAGTCAGCAAAGCTGCCTTGCGAAAAGGCACAAAAATCAAATATTTAACTGTGCAAGTGAATTGCACCTATTTTTGATTTTTGATCGCATTGACTTAAGTCAATGCTCATTTTATGGAAGCAATGATTAAATCATTACTTCCATAAAATAATTCCATAAAACTAATTTTTATTTGTTCTGAAATTTTAGTTTTCGCATTTAGCTTTACCCAGCCTTATTTCTTATCATGAGACCTCTGCACACATATAATATAAAATTTTAATATTTTTATATTATATGTGTGCAGAGGTAAAAGGCACACAAATCAATCGCTTAACGGTAAAAACGTGGTTTTTCCTATTCTTGATTTGTGGTCGTGTTTACGTAGTAAACACTCCGTGAGACCCTGCATAGTGAATTATGCAGAGATCTCACCATATTATTATTTATGGGAGCTAAACATGAAAATTCCACTGTCGTTAGACTATAATTTAGCTAGTTCATGGTTTGCCATACCGATGGAAGATCCGAATATTGAGCAGAATAAATTTGATACTTCATACTTTGTTTCAAATCTTCCTCAATGTGATGTTTTCTTTATTCATGGAACTGTACTTGAAAATGAAGGAAAAATTTACCTTGATCCAAGTAATTCAGATCATAGGATATTACCAACATATTCAAATTTGTCTCAAGTTTCATGCTTTAGAAATGTAGGAAGGATTTTCCAGCCTCACTATAGGCAACTTTCCATGGAAGCGTTTATAAATACAGGTGAATTTACTTATAATTCATATTTTGAATTACCAATGGCAGATATAATTTCTGCCTATAATGCCTATATGGTTAACTGGAATGTTGGGCGGCCTGTGATCATAGCCGCTCATGGGCAAGGCTCTGTGCTTGCCCTCAATTTACTAAAACATTTAAATGCAACAGACAGAAAATTTGATAAATTGGTTGCAGCCTACTTAATTGGTTGTACGGTAACAATTCAAGATTTAATTGATTGTAATTTACCTCTTTCTGCAAAATTTGATGATATTTGTTGTATTATTACCTATAATTGTTTGGCACAAGGAACTGATCAGGGCTTAATGCTTTTTCCCGATGCCCTTTGCACAAATCCATTAAATTGGTGTAATAATTTAAAAAATCAAAGAGGAAAAATAGATTCCTGCACCATGTCAGGCTTTGCCGACAAATCTCTTCATTTTGGAAAAGTTGATATAAATATTGATGGCACAGGTGATGAAACACCTAATTTTTCAGATGCTTGGATTGATATTCACACAGGCGGACTAATTCTTGGGGCTTATACAAAGGATAATTCCCCACTGGACAAATATTTTCCGAGAGGAGATTTGCATTTACATAATTATTCTTTATTTTATCGCAATCTTGAAAAGAACTGCCTGCAAAGAATTAAAGCTTTTAATAGTCGAAAACAATATTTATTTTATAAAAATCAATTAAGAAAATCAGAAGATAGCTCCACTCTATAAAAAAAAATTGCACAAATTATTGTGCAATTTTTTTTTATAATTTAATTCCTTTAAATTCTTTGAGTTCTTCCGAATTAAAAAGGCTGATTGAACCATATTCACCATCAAAGCCCGGTTTTCGTGTAATTTGTCCATTTCTCATTTTAGAAATAGCCAAGGCCAAAACTTCAGAATGTAATTTTATGTATTCAATTGGTATTTGGTGCAAAATATCAAGCTCATTTCCAAGATTAATCAGACAATTTTGCAAGGCTGATTGAACTTTTTTGGTTTTTACCGTACACTGTAAAATTTCAGCCAAAATTTCAGCAAGGGGAATAATATATTCAAATTGTTCATAATTTATTTGATCTCTTCTGTCAGCCAAATGTTCAACCCTATGCAAAACCCCTAGGGTCAAGGGTTTATTGCAAATAGGGCAAATCAATTTATGATCCAAGCTTTGCTTTGGAGAAAGGCAAATATTGCAATTTCTGTGACCATCTAAAAAATATTTTCCTTCTTCGGGGAAAAATTCCAATGTACCTAAAAAATTAGAATTTTTCTTCTTTAATCCCAAGAAAAGTTCTTCATAATCCGTATTGTCCAAAAAGAGATTGACTTCTCTGCCCAAATTTTCCCCTGAATGGGCATCAGAATTGGAAATTAAACTATATTTATCAAGTTCACTCCATTTTCTGTTCATTGCAGGATCTGAAGAAAGTCCGGTTTCCATGGCAAAAATTTCCGTATGTAAATCATCAAAACATTCTTCAACAGAATTGAAACCTGATTTTGAACCAAATAGGGAAAACCATGGAGTCCAAACATGGGCAGGGATTAGATATGAATTTTCATGCTCCAAGGTCATTTCCAATAAATTTTTTGCATCTAAACCTAAAATTGGCCGCCCGTCGGAATGGATATTGCCAATTTTGGCTAATTTTTCACTAAAAGCATAAACTTCTTTAAAATTTGGAAAATATATTAAATTATGATTTTTTCTTACAGCAGAATTTTTCTTGTAAATACAACTTATTTCTGCTTGTAAAATAAAAAGAGGCTGAATTATTTCACCAAAAAATTTATATTTGGTTTCATGTTCTATTTCTTCTCTGCTAATCTCTTTTTTTAAGCGATAAAATCCGCTATTGGAGTCAAAAACCAATTCTTCTTCAACTTCCTTTTGCCAAATAGGGTGAGTAATATCTCCTGTGCCAAGCAAAGAAATACCCTTAATGCAAGCAAAAGATGCTAAATTTCTTAAGGTCAATCGCTTTGATGTGGAATTTGAAAATCGGGAATGAATATGTAAATCAGCTCTGAGCACTTCAAAACCTCGTTTTAATTATTTTAATCCCATTGCCTTATAAATGGCTTCCATATCCACATTTTCTCTTACAATTTTGGCAAGTTGAGTAAAGGCAATTTCCATATCATAGGAGTTTTTATGCTTTAGAGGGTTTAGTCCAAGGTCTTGGCGAACGTGGTTTAAAAAATTATGTCTAAATTCATCTTCGTCAAAAAGTCCATGCACATAGGTTGCCCAGCGTCTTTTATTAAAATAGCCAAGGGCAATAGAATTGTGCCAAAAGGATTTTTCAACTATTTGAACCAAATCTTTTGAGAATTTTGTATAGTCAATTTCATTGGCAATGTCGCTGATGCCGTGATGAATTTCATAGCCTGATAAAGTGCCGAGGGGGCTTTTAACATCGCTGATGGCTGTTAAAGTTTTATCTTTGGCAAATTCTGAGTTAATATTGATTAAACCCAGAGCCTGTATTGATTTTTCGGTGGATTCCACTTGCAAGGGGTCAAAAATTTCAAGCCCCATCATTTGTAAGCCACCGCAAATACCCAATATCCATTTGTCTTTGGCATGTTCAATAATTAATTCTGTCAATCCGCTTTCTTGCAATTTTTGCAAATCGGCACTGACACTTTTTGAGCCGGGCAAAATAAGTAAATCCGGATTACCAAATTCTTCCTTTGTTCTGACTGCACGCACATGACATTGTTCTTCAATGCCAAGGGGTTCAAAATCAGTATGATTTGAAATATGGGCAAGTTGAATAATGGCAATGTCAAGGGGGCGATCCAAACCGCCAAGGGCATAATCTTGGCTTTTTTTCTTGTCAGGGGCTGCCCAAATGGTTCCTGCCATATCCTCTTCAGGTATTTTTATATCTTTGATAAATGGCACAACTCCAAGCACAGGCTTATTGGTATGTTCAAGCAAATAATCATGGGCAGGATTTAAAAGAGAAGCATCGCCCCGAAAACGATTGACAAGATAGCCTGTCAAACATTTTTCTTCTGAAGGGGTAAATGTTAGCCAAGTTCCTAAAAATGAAGCATAAATTCCGCCTCTGTCAATATCACCCACCAATAAAGTGGCTGCCTTGGCGTATTCAGCCATGCGAATGTTAACAATATCAACTTCTTTAAGGTTTACTTCAGCAGGACTGCCTGCCCCCTCAAGTACCATGACATCACAACTTTCGGCAAGTTCATCATAGGCTGTGCAAACAGTATCCCAAAGTTTGGCCTTTTTCTCATAATAATCCTTAATATGAAAATGCCCCATGGCCTTACCAAGTAAAACCACTTGTGATCCTGTGTCTGAATGGGGTTTTAATAAAATGGGATTCATTCTGGCGTCAGGGTCAACTTTAGCGGCTTGGGCCTGAACAATTTGGGCTCTGCCCATTTCTTCGCCCAGAGCTGTAACTCCTGAATTTAATGACATGTTTTGAGCTTTAAATGGTTTTACTCTATATCCGTCTTCTGTGAAAATTCTACAAAAAGCAGCTGTTATCACGCTTTTTCCGGCATTGGAAGAGGTTCCTAGTAACATTAAGGCAGGAGTTTTTTTCTTTTCATTTTTTTTCGTTTCCTGTCCGCAAATTTCTTGAATTGCCCTTACTAATTTTTCATGGTCACTTGGAAAACGAACAGCGACCCTAAAATAATTTCCACATTCCAGACTGACATAATTTGAACAATTTCTTAATACAATTCCATATTCTTTTAAAAGTCTTTCCCAAAGGTTTTTAGGTGCTTTTGGCAAGGAAAAAAGAACATAGTTAGCCTTTGAGGGATAAATATTGATGTTGTCAATTTTTTGAAGCATGGAATAGAGGTGAAAACGACGCATTACATTGTTTTCTCTGGTTTTTTTTGCGTCTTGAATGATTTTTTGACTATCTTTTGTAAAAATTTTCTCAATACAAGCCAGTGCCATGGCATTAACATTCCAAACAGGCAATTTTTCTTGTAATTTTCTTGCAAAATTTTGTTCACAAACCAAATAACCAAGCCTTAATGAAGCAATGGAATAAAATTTGGTCAAGGAACGCAAAATCATACAGTTTTCCGAAAGAAGTGAAATGGCAGTTTCTTTTGGATCATGGGTAAGATAATCAATAAAGGCTTCATCAAAAATAAATATACAATCTTTTCTGGAGTCCACCCATTTTTTGCAAAGCTCAAGGGGGAAATATATTCCGCTTGGATTGCCTGGATTGGCGAAAATAACAATGGATTTATGGGGGATTTTAGAAATTTCATCTTCAAATTTTTCAAGATTACTGAATTCAAAATCTTCAAGACTTGAATAATCTTCTGCAAATTCAATTTGTTGATTAAAATTATTTTCATTTTTAATTTCAATGGTTTTACTAATATCCAATGGATTGGTGAGTGGCATAATTATTTGATATTCATCAAGCCCTACTTTCTTGGCGGCAATGGAATATTCGCTAAAGGCAGGTTCAAAAGTGCAAAGGGTTTTATAGCCGTCAAGGGCAAGCACATCTAAACTTGCATGTAAAATTTCATTGCTGCCATTGCCAAACACGAAATTTTGTTCATTTAAATCAAAATATTCTGCCGCTGTTTTCTTGGCTTCCTCTGCCTTGGGGGAAGGGTAGCGTTCACATAGGTTAATTGTTTTTAAAATGGCTGCCTTTAGGAATTCAGGCATGCCTTCAGGCCTGATATTAATACTAAAGTCAAGTAATGAATTGATATCCTTATTGCTTTGCTTACTTAAAAGAAGCAAATCCCCACCATGTTTTTCTTTTGTATTTTCCATAATTTTTCATTTGATATATTAATCTATTAACACAAGGACATCGTCAAGATTTCTTTCTTTTGCCCACAATTTAAAGCTTTCAAGCCACACATTAAAAGTCGGAACAATCCTTTCTTCTTGCTCGCTGTTTTCCAAATTTTCTTCTGCCTCTGCTTCTTCTTGAACAAAGGTATTGAAAATATCAAGAAAACGTGAAAAAATTTCTTCATTGACAATTATTTCAATCTGATTGGAAAAATCTTCATTTTTACCTATGATTGTAACTAAAAAATCAAAAATATAATCCCTTGATGAATTTAAATTAATTTTTTGTTGATTGATTGTATTTAATAAAGGAATTAAATGAGGCACTTCCTCTTGGCAATTTTCCAGTAAAATTTCAGGAATTTGAACAATGATATTTTCTTGTTCTTCTTCATTTTTTTCAGGGTTAATATCTTCCAAGAAATGAAATCTTGCCCAATGTTCCACACAAATTGCCTCAAGCAAAAGTTTGCGTAATTTATTTTTCACCATATCACCCTATAAAAGTTAAATAATTTCAGCCAAAAGTGAATGTTTCTTGGCTCTGATAATTTTAGCTTTAACTATTTGCCCTGCCTTATAATTTAATTGACTTGCCACAAGCATATTTATGGTATTGCCCCAAGTGTCATGCCCTTGCCAAGAATTTGTTTCTTCATCTTTATTTAAATTATTTTCAAAATCAAGAAGCTTTATTTGTTCGGCAGAAACTTCCTCGGGATTGGCATTTACTTCCGAATATTTTGGTTTTTTACTAAAACCTTCAAGTAAAACTTCTGTTTCAACATTTTCTAAGCTTTTTAACCATTTTTCACTCAAACTATTTTGCAATTCAATCAGTCTGTTCAATCTTTCAAGCTGAACTTTTTGCGAAATTTTATCTGTCATCTTGGATGCGCGGGTTCCCGGCCTGTCTGAATAACAAAAGGAAAAAGAAGAAATAAAATTAGCCTCTTTAACCATATTTAAAGTTTCTTGAAAATCTGCCTCTGTTTCACCCGGAAAACCCACAATCAAATCTGTGGACAAGGCTAAATCAGGTCTTGCCTTGCGTAATTTTTCCACAAGGTTTAAAAAATGTTTACCCGTATAACCTCGCCCCATGCTTTTCAAAATGTTGTCTGAACCTGCTTGTAAAGGTAGATGTAAACGAGGTGCCAAAACATCCAGTTCACGGTAAGCATTAATGGTTTCATCTTGAAAGTCCCTTGGGTGAGGTGTTACAAGGTGCAAACGCTTCAACTTATCAAGTTTGGCAATTTGATATAATAATTCCACAAAACTTATTGTATCATTTCTGTCGCAGCCATAGACATTTACGTTTTGCCCAAGCAAAGTAATATCACAAATTCCTCGATCAAGCCATTCTTGACATTCTTTCAAAATAGCACTTGAAGTTCTTGATTTAATGGGGCCTTTGGTATAGGGAACTATGCAATAGGCGCAAAAATTTTCACAGCCCTGCATAATATTTATAAATGCTCTGGTATCATTGCCTTTGTTTTGGGTTAATGTTCCGGTGGGCAAACTTTCCCAATCTTTAAATTCGGCTAAATTTGCATTTCTTTCGGGAAATTTTGGTGTAAAATTAAGATATGACAGACGCAAAGTTTGATTTTTTACTAATTTATCCAAAGCTTTCGGAACTTTCTCCACATGATCACTGCCAACCACAAGGCGAACATGGGCATTTCTGTCCCAAAGTTTTACTCCCATTTGCTGGGCAACACAACCGGCAACAGCCACACTGGCATTTGGGTTTTGATCCCTGATAATTCCAAGCATGCTAAGAACCTTGTGCTGGGGTTTTTCCCTGACTGAACAAGTGTTGATAAATACAAAATCTGCCAATTCCATACTTGTTTCTTGCCAGCCCATTTGAACCAAGGAGCGAGCAACCCAAGCACTGTCATTGACATTCATTTGACACCCATAGGTGATACAATGAAATGATGGCATTAATTTTCCTAAAATTAAACGGTTACAGAAAAACCTGAGTTTTTAGATACGCAAACCTTGGCAGGGCGAAGTAAACGTCCCTTTAAAATATAACCCTTTTGCATAACATTCACAATATGTCCGTCGGGAATATTACTGTTTTCCTCTTGGGCAATGGCTTCGTGCAGTTCGGGATTAAACTCATCTCCCTGTTTGGCAACAGGTTCAAGACCATGTTTTTTAACCACATCAAGTAGGAGTTTGCGTGTCATTTCAACACCCATTAAAGTATTTTGACAAGCTTCTTCCTTGCTTCCATATTGAAGTGCCAAGTCCAAATTATCCAAAGTTGGTAATAGGTCGGATAAAACAGATTCGGCGGCAAAGGCTATTTGTTCATCTTTTTCTTTTTTTAAGCGTTTTTTATAATTTTCCATTTCTGCAAGGGATCTTAGTCTCATGTCCTCAAGTTCCTTTGCAAAATCTTTTTCCGACATTTTTTCAATGTTTTCGGTAAGCAGTTCTGCCTCCATTTCTTCAACTATTTTGGCGTTTAGCTCATCATTTTCAAGTTTTTCACTATTTATATCATCTTTATTATTTTTCATAAAATCTCCCATTGAAATTTTTAAGGAAGCACTGATTTAATCAGCATTCCCTTAACTACCAAAAAATAAATATGTCTAAGCAATCTGTCAAGAGTTCACACATGGTTAATTTTGAAATCAAGGCTAACAACACGTCAATCCGCTTTTGTGTTTTTTGAGGGGGAAAACCACGTTTTTTTGAAACATTCCACGACGCCTGACGGCTGGGCGAGTTTTCCCCCCTCAAACGTAAGCAATCGCTTCCCTCTTTCCTTAAAAAACAAATTTTCTAATATATTGTTTTATAAATGTTTTTAAAAAATAGATCTAAAAATAACTAATTTTTTTTGAAAGTAAATTTCACAAGCGGATTGACGTGGGTTAACAATCTTCCAAAGCTATTTTTATTCTGTTTAATCCGTCTTCCAAAATTTTTCGGGGGCAGGCAAAGTTTAGCCTAAAATATCCCTCACCGTCTTCACCAAAAAAAGAACCGCAATTTAAAGCAATTTTACCTTTATTTAATAGAATTTCCATGAGTTCTGCATTGCTTTTAGCATAATTTTTAAAATCAAGCCATAATAAATAGGTTGATTCTGATTTGGTAACTGTGATTTTTGGTAAATATTCTTTAAAATAATTTTCTGCAAATATTTTATTTTCATATAGATATGTATTTATTTCATCTGTATAATCGGCACATTCAAAATAGGCAGTTTCAAAGGCAAGAAGCCCAAATACAGAGGGAGAAGCGGTATGACGTTTATCAATGGTTTCAATAAGTTTATTGCGTAAAGCTTGGTTTGGAGCAATTATTGCCGCCGAACGAAGCCCTGCAATATTAAATGTCTTGCTGGGATTGATTAAAATTACCGAAATATTTTTTATTTCCTCGGAAACATTGAAAATCGGCACATAGCGACTTGGGGCAAAGGCATAATCTTGATGAATATCGTCTGAAACAATGATTACATTATATTTTAGGCAAAGATTACCGATTTTAGTCAATTCCTCTTTTGTCCAAACTCGTCCCACAGGATTGTGAGGACTACATAAAATCATCATTTTAAGTTCAGGGTCAGATAATTTTTTTTCAAGGTCAACAAAATCAATGCCATAATAATTGTCTTGCACAAGTAAAGGATTAATTACCTTTATTCTGTCAGAAGCAGTTATAACAGAATGAAAGGGTGGATAGACGGGAGTTTGAATTAAAATTTTATCATTTTTATTGGTAAAGGCATGAATACAATCCACAAGACCCGGCACAACAGAATTGATGTAAATTACATCTTCTTCATTTATCAAACAATCATGCCTTGTTTTAAACCAGTGTTTGGCTGCTTTGCCATAATTTTCTGTAATTATGGGATAACCGAAAATTCCATGTTCCACCCGATCTTTTAAAGCATTGATAATGGGCTTTGGGCTCTTAAAATCACTGTCCGCAACCCACATGGGTAAAATGTCTTGATTATAATGATCCCATTTTTCACAATTGGTTTTTTGACGATTTATTATTTGATCAAAATTATGCATAAAAATTTCCTAAAAATTCATGTTAGAAATTCAAAATATTTGTTTTTTAATCTATGATTAAGTTAAAAATGTCAAGGAAATTAGAAATACACGTCATTCCAATTTATGAACCTTAAAATATGTATTATAAAAAAATAAAACATTCATATCTAAAATTATTATATAAAATAACATCTTGTATTTATTTATTAAAATAAAACAACAGTCATTGTTTTTTAGTCCTCAATTTGGCGAGGAGATTGCCATGTCTACAAGATAGGGGCTTCGCTCGTTCGCAATGACTGCCAATATTTTTTTACCTTTAGAATCAACATATATCGTAAATTGGAATAGCATGAACCAAATAATTATAAGCCATATCTTTTCTTTACATTTCATAATTTATCAGTTAAGTTTTATTCGTAAGTTATAAATAAACCAGCATGAGGGATAATATGAAAAAAATAATTTTAGCCGGATTTTTATTGTTAAGTCCTACATTTTCAGCCTTTGGAGCTGAATATACTTTTACTATGGAAGAAGCAGTCAGGCAGGCAATAAAAGCCAATCCTCAAAAAATAATGTCCGAAAAATATGTGGAGGCTTCCAGATCCTCATTAAGTGCGTCCAGATCTGCCTTTGGCCCCAGTCTTGATCTTAGATATGAATTAACACACATGCCTGCCGATCATGAATTAAGACAGAATCCCAATCATAGTGAAAATACTGTAACGTTTTTTTTAGAACTGAGCCAGCCCATATTTACAGGTTTTGAGCTTTTAAATACTGCTCAAAAAGCAGAACTTGAAGTTGAAAAAAAAGAACTTGATCTTATGCGAACCAAGATTGATATAGCAACCCAAGTTCAAGCTGCTTTTTTACAATATTTAATGGCCGTTGAAAGTGTTGCCAGTTCTCAAAAATCCTTGGAAAGAGCCAAGGTTCAACTTGAAACAGCCACTTCCGGTTTTAATATTGGCTTACGCCCTAAAATTGACGTTTTACAAGCCCAGTATGACATGACTTCCACTGAGGCCATTTTGATTGAAAATGAAAACAGCAGAGAAAGATTTAAGGCTCAATTAAATTCACTTCTCAATATTCCTGTGGAGTCCGATACGGATTATGTGGGGAATTTGGATCTTATTCCCTTTCAAATGGAATTTAATTCCGCTGTCAATAGGGCATTTGCAAATCTTCCCGATATTCAAATTGCCCAAAAAACCATGGAACAAGCAGGCAAGGACTTGGGTATAGCCAAGGGGAGTTTTCTGCCCACCGTAGCCGCCGCCATTAGGTATACTGCCACTGGTGATCAATTAGATGCAAGTAGCGAATATCAAAAACACGAAGATACAAATTATGTTCTTCAATTTGAATGGAATTTATTTAAGTCGGGTCAAAGATATTTTAAGGTAAAAGAAGTAAAATCCACCATTGATGCCCTTACTGCTGCCGTGGAACTGGCCTATAATACGGCTGCGTTAAATGTAAAAACAACCCTTTTGCAATTACAAGACGCCACAAGAACAGTTGATGTTGCCACCAGAGCCCTTGACAGTGCCCGTCAATCCTATGAGGACGCCAAGGTGCGTTATGAATCTCAGCTTGGCACAAACCTTGAAATGCTAACTGCCCAATCAGATCTTGCGGATGCCGAACTTGCGTTTATTTCTTCAAAAGCCAATTATTTGATTGCCCTTTCAAGTTTTTATGCAGCCATAGGAGAAATTCATCCCAATCTTGATAAAGAAGTATTATAATATTATAGACTTAATAAATCAAAAAAGCCTCTGCAAATTATTATGCAGAGGCTTTTTTTTTATGATTTATTAGTACCAAAATCATCTTTTTCCAGATTTTCCAAACCATTTTCAAGGTTTTGCCTGTGGACAACAAGAGTTTCTTCTGTAAGCTCTTCTGTAATAAAAAAACCTTCACCAACTCTGACTTCAACCTTACTGAATGGCAGAGGAATTTGAAATTTATCCCAACTGGAAAATTTATAGGATTTTGACATTAAAATTCTGACAGGTATTATTTTCGCACCTGTTTTTAATGCCAATAAAAAAGCTCCGTCTTTTACCTTATGCCTTGGTCCCATGGGGCCGTCCACGGTGATACAAATATGAATTTTTTCTTCACGCATCATTTTGGCACCTTTTAAAAGAGCCTTCAGTCCATCTTTACGACTTGAACCACTAACGGTTTTAAGGCCCAATTTGACAAGTAAATTATTAAGGATATTACCATCTTTGCTGGGACTTACAACGCAAATTATATCCAGATTTTTCTTTAATTTCAGCAGGGGAAAAAGTTCATCATGCCAAAGGCAAAATACTGCCAAGTCAGAGCCTGAATCAATCCCGTTTTTTCTGTCGAGTGCTTGTTTATCAAAATGGCTAACCATGGTACGATCAAGCTTATAGCGATAAGTAGCACATAATATTCTATAAAAATAATAGATAATTGAAGCACTGAAATTAGAATTTAAAAAGAAATTTCTAATTTTACGCCTAATTTTTTTTGCAAGTTCTTTTAATTTCAAATCGCACCCTAAATATTCTTGACGTTTATAATATTAATGGACATTATGACTTTAAGGAAGCACTGATTAATTCCTGTAAACGGAATTAATCAGAAAGGCACACTGCCTTTATTCGCCCCATGTTCCATGGGGGACGCAAAAACCGTGGTTTTTGCTCTCGTTTCGGCGTGCAAAATAGCCATTTCATGTCTATTTTGTAAGGAAACGCTTCTGTAATTTTTGTAGAAATTAAAATTTCGATTTAATCAGCGTTTCCTTAACAAAAAGGTTTTATATAAAAAACCGTAAAAACTAAGATATAATAAACTAAAAAGAAATAAACTTCAAATTAAATAAAAACATGAATGAAACCAAAAGATTAAATAAAGTTTTGGCAGATGCAGGCATTTGTTCAAGACGAAAAGCCGATGAATATATTTTTGCAGGCAAGGTTAAAGTAAATGGTGTAATCGTTGATAATCCCGGTACACAAATAAATCTAAATCAGGATTTAGTGATTTTTAATGGTAAAAAAATTGAATTTATACAAGAAAAAAAGTTTTCTTACCTTTTATTACATAAGCCAATTGCCATTGTCAGCACAGCCAAAGATCCCGAAGGGCGTGAAACTGTTTTGGATTTGTTGCCACAGGCTTTTAAAGCAAAGCGTCTTTATCCTGTCGGACGCTTGGATTATTTTTCAGAAGGATTGATATTATTGACAGATGATGGGGATCTTGCCCATCGATTGACTCATCCAAGTTGGCATTTACCTAAATTATATGAAGTAAGTGTCAGAACCAATTTTTCTGACTTTAATTTGGATAATTGTTTAAAAAAAATCAAAAAAGGAATGACCTTGGCAGAAGGGGAAAAACTTGCCCCTGTTCAAGTCAAAGTTTTGGAAGAGCAATTTTCTAAACATCACAATCAATATCATTTTGTTTTGGAAATGGAATTAATTCAAGGTATTAATAGGCAAATCAGAAGAATGTGCCGAGACCTTGATTTAACTATATTAAAATTAAAACGAATAGCCCAAGGCCCCATTTTGCTTGGTAATTTGCCCATTGGAAAAATTAGAGAATTGACACCAAACGAAGTCAATACCCTAAAAAAAGCAGTGGGTTTGGCTTAAAAATATATTATAAAAATAACTATTGGAGATATAATGGAAATTTTATTTCAAATTCAAAATCAATGGAAAGTTGACATTGCTTTAGGTTTTGCATTGGAAAACGAGGGAGTAGATGACGCATGTCATTATTTGCAAAATTCTGCTCCTTGGCTTAGTGTTGCGCCTGCTTGGCGAGATTTTAAAGGAAAATCAGAAGAAACAATAGTTCTTTACGGTCCACCTGCCATGGATATTTCAAGGGCTATGGTTATTGGACTTGGTAATGAAAAAGAAATGTCTGCACAAACAGTGCGTGATTCATTTGCCACTGCCTTGAAAAAATGTCAGGCAATGGGGCTTGAGCATATTGGAATAGATCTTGTTTCTTTGGCCAGAATTGCCGCCAAACTTGATTTTAGTAAGGAAAATATGGCAAAGGAATTGGCGCTTGCTGCTCATTTATGCCTTTATAAATACGATATCCTCAAGCAAAAATCAGAAAAAGCTGAACCACAAATTCGCAAAATTTCCTTTTTACTTGATGATAATTATTGCTCAGATGAATTATTACAGTCTGTTAGACATGGAGAAGCAGAGGCAATGGGTATTTGCATTGCTCGTAATTTGTCAAATTGTCCTTCTAATCTTTTAACTCCAGAAATTTTTGCCGATGAAGCCCAAAGGATTTGTCAGGAACATAATTTTAAATTCCATAAATTGGACGAAAATGAACTGAAAGAAGAAAAAATGGAAGCTCTTTTGGCTGTAGGGCAAGGCTCAAAAGAAAATTCTTGCTGTATAATTATGGAATATTGCCCCAATCCCAAAGCAGAAAATATTGCTTTAATCGGTAAAGGGGTTACTTTTGACACAGGAGGCATAAGTTTAAAACCCTCTGCCGGCATGCATGAAATGAAACATGATATGAGCGGTGCGGCGGCTGTGCTTGGAAGTATGGAAAGCCTTGGCCACTTGGCAAAACTTGGTATAAGACCAAATTATAATATTATTGCCATTATTCCTTTGGCTGAAAATATGCCTGATGGTAATGCCGTAAAACCCGGTGATGTGGTTTATGCTAAAAATGGCAAAAGTATTGAGATAAAAAATACTGATGCAGAGGGAAGATTAATCCTTGCCGATGCCCTTGTTTATGCAGAGGAAAAATATTCCCCCGATTATCTGCTTGATATTGCAACTTTAACAGGTGCATGTGCTGTTGCTCTTGGCAATGGGGCAGCAGGTGTATTTTCTACTTGCGATGAACTTGCTCAAAAAATTGTCAATTTTGGCAATACTCATTTTGAACGTGCTTGGCATTTGCCCCTATGGGAACATTTTGTCAAAGATATGAAAAGTAATGTTGCCGATCTTTCCAATATTGGCACAGCCAGAGAGGGTGGAGCTTTATTTGCTGCCATGTTTTTAAAACAATTTGTGAATAAAGAGAAAGTTTGGGTACATATTGATATGGCAGCTGCCGATAATGGCGAAGATGCCGTAACACCCAAAGGAGCAACAGGCTTTGGAGTAAGAACTTTAACTGATTTTGCCTTAATGAATAAATAATAGAAAAAATAATTATTGGTCATATAATTCAAATTATTATAAACATTTTATCGAATATTTATGAAGATATGCTTATAATTGATTGGAAAAAGCTCTATGCAAAAAATGTATAGAGCTTTTTTTATGGAAATACCCCATAAGGAATCTTGCATAATTGTTTTTAGAGCAATTTTAATAAAGGTTGAGAACTCTACCCTATAGAACTTTCAAAAAACAATCATTTAACGAAGTGGCAAAGCCGCTTCTATTCTTGCTTTTTGCACTTCAATGTCGCTATGCTCCAATGAAGTGTTTAGGGCATTTCAGGACAGTTCTTTTCCAAAAATGCCCTAATAAAAAATACACAAATTATAATGTCTTATTGTTTGTTACACGCTGAAAAAATCAAAAATTGGCTTTTTCAGTATGGACTAAATAGTCCCTGTCAAAAAAGTCAAAAAATTGATTTTTCATAGGAAAAATTTGCATGCCATCTTTTTTTATTTTTATAACATGCTAATTATAAAAGCTTTTTTATTTTTGGCATGCTGATTGCTAAAAGGTAAGTGTAAACAAACTCGGAGGGGGTAAATATGTCTCTAGTAATAAATAGAAATATGATGGCAGCCAATGCCGCAAGGAATTTGAATAGTCACTATGGAAACTTAGCTGACTCAACTCGTAAACTTTCATCAGGTCTCAGAATTGAAACTGCTGCTGATGACGCTGCCGGCCTAGCTATTCGTGAGCTAATGCGCGCCGACATTGCAACATTGAACCAAGGTGTAAGAAATGCCAATGACGCTATTTCATTAATTCAAACTGCTGACGGTGCTTTGCAGGTTATTGACGAAAAGCTAATCAGAATGAAAGAATTGGCAGAACAAGCAGCCACAGGTACTTATGACTCTGTTCAAAGAGCAATTATTGACTCAGAATACCAACAAATGGCTTCAGAAATTACCCGTATTGCCAATGCCACAGACTTTAACGGAATTAAACTTCTCGATGGTAGTCTATCAGGTGTTCACAATGGTGAAGGTACAACTTCTTTGGGTGAATTAAAAGTTCACTTTGGTACAGCAAACGACAGTGCTGAAGATTATTATTACATTCAAATCGGTGACAGTACAGCTTCAGCCCTTGGACTCGGTCATGGTTCTGCATTAGATGCCGGACATGATATTTCAACTCAAGCAAATGCTCAGCGTGCTCTTGAAGCTATCAATGATGCTATTGTTTCCAAAGATAATATCCGTGCCCATCTTGGTGCATTACAAAATCGTTTGGAAAATACCATTACTAACTTGTCCATTCAAGCTGAAAACTTACAAGCAGCCGAATCACGTATTTCTGACATTGACGTTGCAACCGAAATGACCAACTTCGTCAGAAACCAAGTTCTAAGTAATGCTGCCAACTCTATGCTATCACAAGCAAACCAATTACCACAAATGGCATTGCAACTACTTGGCTAAGCAATAAATTCCTAAAAGTTAAAAAAACTCTATGCAAATCCCTGTTCATACAGGGTTTTTGCATTGGTAAACATATCTTTATAAATGTTTGGCAAATAAAATATTTGTAATTTCAAATACATTATTCTGCTTTATAATAATGGTGTTTTTAAAAAAGTTTGAGGGAGAAATTTTTTCAAAAAAGTTTCTCCCTCAAATAGTTTAACCGCGCCATTTCAATTCTCATAGTATAAGATGTTTTTATCACAATTGATTAGCTAAAATTTCTTATTTTTGCTATTTTTTCAAACAAAGTCAGAAAAAATCATTGGGGTTTGCAACACGCCATTCCGGTTTAAAAAAAACATAATTATGGAATGATTTTTGATTTTAGACATTAAATAAAATATTAATAAATCAAAATAGTTATATTGTTATTTAAGAAAATGTTTTTTCAGGAAGGGGGGAAGCGATTGCTTACGTTTGAGGGGGAAAACTCACCTAGCTTATGTCGAACAAAGTGAGACTAAGCGTTATGGATTAGTTCAAAAAAATGGGGTTTCCCCCATCAATCCGGAATCACGTGGGGTTTGCAAAGGCAGTCACTCTCTTTGCCGGGGGTTTGGCAGGGCTAACGCATCTTAATTGAAATAGTTTTTCACTTTTATAAT
>CAYJGE010000028.1:0-26053 GCA_964369835.1 uncultured Mailhella sp. | reverse complement strand
TGGCGAGTTTTTCCCCCTCAAACGTAAGCAATTGCTTCCCCCTTTCCTTAAAAAAACATATTTTATACAAAAAATATATAAAATTTAAATGAAAAAAACAATGATATGTCAATATATTATAAAAGTGAAAAACTATTTCAATTAAGATGCGTTAGCCCTGCGTTTGAGGGGGGTCACGCAACGACTTTTTTCTTCTTTATTTTGTGCTTAAATAAGGTACTCAATCGCACAGTTATTTCAACTCAACATTATATAAATTAACTATGTGTAGATTATTTTTTCATAAATTAATATTAGCAGAAGTAATCAACAATAAATAACAGTGCTATATTTTTAATAAAAATCCTATTTTCGATCATTTAGCATTTTTACTGCACAAAATTTACCACACATGGCACAAACCTCTTCATTTTTATGTGGTTCACGGCGTGAAATAACAGCTTCAGGATCAATGGCAACCTTGGTCATACTATCCCAATCAAGTTTCTTTCTTGCCATATTCATGGCATCTTCACGTTCAATGGCGTGTTTACGTCCCAAAGCAAGTTCACCTGCTTGAGCGGCAATTTTAGAAGCAATTATACCTGCTTTCACATCATCAACATTTGGCAGTGCCAAGTGTTCGGCAGGAGTTAAATAACATAAAAAGTCCACGCCTGCTTGAACCCCAATGGCTCCACCAATGGCTCCGGCAATATGATCATGTCCTGCGGCACTATCCATGGTTAATGGCCCCAAAACATAGATAGGTGCATTATAGGTCAACCTCTTCATGATTTGAATTTGCCCTGCAACTTGATGCATTCTGACATGCCCTGGGCCTTCAATCATAGTTTGCACACCAAATTCACGGGCTGCTCTTACAAGTTGCCCCAAGGTAATGGCCTCTTCAATTTGAGCGGCATCGCCGGCATCATCACCTCCACCGGGTCTTAAGGCATCACCAAGCGAAATTGTAACATTATATTTTAAACAAATTTCCAAAAGACGATCATAATGTACATAAAGAGGATTTTCTTGATCATTGTCAAGCATCCACCTTGCCAGCATGGAACCACCTCTTGAAACAATACCCATCACTCTTCCATATTTAGGATCGTCATCATCTCCAAATATGGCTCCTTTCTTGGTAATTCCGCAATGCAAAGTCATATAATCAACACCTTGTTTGGCTTGTTTTTCAACTTCTGCAAATAACATCTCCACATTCATAGAAGAAATCGGTAAATCCTTGGAAAGAATTTGTTGGCCGACACCATACATGGGAACTGTTCCAAGTGGTTTTTGCCATGCTTCCAACATGGAAGTTCTGATTTGATCAAGATCACCGTCAATAGATAGATCCATGATTGTATCAGCTTGATACTCTTTACAAATTTTAATTTTATTTTTTTCCATATCAAGACAGTGAGTCAATGGAGAAGTTCCGATATTGGCATTAATTTTTACTCTGGCAGGTTGCCCAATAATAATTGGTTCTACATTTTTATGGTTTGGATTTCCAAGTAAAACCATGCTGCCGGCATTTAAACCTGCTTCTATTTCTTCTAAACTCAAATTCTCATATTTTGCCAACTCTTGACCATGTTTTGAAAATAATTCACTTAATATCTTATTTTTTGAGAGCATAAAATTTCCTTTGGCACAAAAAAAAGCGCCGTTAAATAGTTACGACGCAAATTTACCAGAAGATAAAACAGGCTTTCCTACGGCAGAATTACCGGCGTCAGGTTCAAAGGGTCAGGAATTTTCCTATCTCAGCCATATGGCTCCCCCAGCATGCTTTTATATAAACCATCAAAAAATGAATGTCAACACCATTAATATCCAAACAAATTTTATTATATAATATACTTATAATATTTATTTTTTATTCTTTAATTTTACAAATTTCAGCTTTTATGTTTTTCAATATCAATTATTTATTCTTTTTATTTTTTTTATGTTCATACATTTTCAAATCTGCAGCACTGATAATATTTTGCACATTTAATGTAGAATTTGTTGCAATACTTATCACACCATAGCTTATGGACATGGGAAAATCTTTTTTCATCTCAAATAATTTTTCGTTTATGATTTCCATTTTTTTTACTATCACATCCTCACTACATCCTATAAAAATAATAGCATATTCATCTCCACCAAGACGACAAACCACATCACTGGATCTGGAAACAGATAAAGCAAACTTTGCAATGACATTTAAATATTCATCACCGGCTGAATGACCAAAATTATCATTGGCATATTTTAATTTATCTGCATCAATTATACAGAATGAAAAACTTGTATTTTCCGCTAACAATTTTTCCATTTTTTTAACACAATATCTTCTATTATATAAACCTGTTAACTCATCTTTATAGGCCATATTTTCAAACATGGACTTTTCCTTAAAATCTTCTGTAACATCAATAATTCGATAAGCATAAGCTAAAATATCATTCCAATGCAAAGAAAAAGTATCCACATAGAAAAACCTGTCACTATCTTTACAATGATGCACCTTATAACTTGATTTTTCTTCATCAAAAATCTTTTGATTGATACATTCTTTAATAAAATAGCATTCACCATCGCAAAAACAAATATGACTGTCCATATTGTGCAATAGTTTGTGAGCAGATTTATTCATATAAATTATTTCATTATTTTCTTGTGAAACAACAACCACATAATCATTTATACTATCCATGATTAGTTTCATAAGGGCATTATTTTGTTCCAAAGCTTCAGATTGAATTTTAAGCTTATTTTCTCTTTCTTTTAATTGGCTTATCATTTTATTGAATGCCACGGAAAATTCACCCAAAAAACTGACACTTTGATTATAATTTCCCTGCGCAACTTGACTTGCTTGCCACGTTAAATGTTTTAATCCGGCATGAAGTTCCTTAATACTCCCTGCCAAAAAATTTTCACGACGTGGTGTTTTAGCAGCAAGATTACCTGCCGCTATCTCTTTTAAAAATTCATTTGACTCAGACAGACAACCAGACAAATAAGAAATAGCTTCTTGAAGTACAGCAAAATCTTCATTTTTAATATGTTCAGAAAGCATTATAGGCTTATTTAAAATAATATTTCGGATTTGATTTAGCAAAAATTCTATATCTTTTTTGTCCATTTCATTCTCTTTACAAATTAGCTTCAAATCTACAGACCCTTGAACCTGTAGCCCAGCAATCTATTTCAATCACATTATAATCTTTCTTTGTATAGGCTGTTAATATGCCTGCTAAAAAGCCTTCATCATAATTACATACTGTTTCACCACTGATTGGTAAACCCGAACAATCAAGATCTTCACCAATAGTAAGAACTATCCTACCTGTTTCAGGACAAAATTCTTCAATTCTGAGAATACCAATTTTAGCATCTTGTAAAATGGTTTGCAAATGAGCAACAAAATCGTTAAATTCAAGGCTCAAATTAAGTAAATGGTTTGCAAACTCAAGACCGGCCAAATAGCCTGCTTTTCTAAAAATATCAATTGTTTCATCATTACCGAATCGCTTGGCAAGTTCATCCTTTATTGTGAACTGAAAAAGACGATATACAAAAACAGGCATATCTTCACCTAAGTTTTTACGACCGTCTTTCACATCACCTATTGAGTCCCAGGTAAACTTATTTTCGTCTTCCACATTAAAAAGTCTAAACATCAATTATCCTCCATTTATTTCTTTCCTAAATGTAATATTAATCAATAATAATGTCAAAACAGATAGTTACCCACTGCAATTATAGTAAGTATATCATAATAACGAATTGACAATATTTACTTTTTACAATTATATTTCAACTTTTATAAAGATTAAAAATTTAATATATAACTTACAATGCAATTTTATATTTTTCTGCTTTTCTGTAAAGAGTGGGGCGACTTATCCCAAGACTTTTGGCTGCTTGACTAAGGTTTCCATTATAATGAATTATAGTACTTTTTATGGCTTCACTTTCCATATAGTCCAAGGTATGAAGCTGATTAAACTTATTATTCTCCGAAACAAGGTTTGGACTGTGTAAAATTAAATGTTCACTTTTAATTGACCCACCTTGAGCCAAGTGAATTGCCCTTTCAACCATATTTTCAAGTTGACGAACATTTCCAGGCCAATGATATTCTTCCAATTGCTTTTTAGCTTGCGGACAAAGATCTTGCAAAGAATACCCATGCCTTTTCATGAAAAAATCTATCAAGAGAATAATATCATCATCTCTATCCTTTAATGGGGGTACTGTTAAATAAAGAGTTGAAATTCTATAAAATAAATCAGGGCGAAATCTTTCATATTGAACTTCCTGAATTAAATTTTTATTTGTGGCAGAAATAACTCTTAAATCAACCTTTCTGCTTTTTACACTTCCAACTCGGCGAAGCTCACCTGTCTGCAAAACTCTTAATAATTTTACTTGCATATCAAAGGGCATATCACCAATTTCATCTAAAAAAAGTGTGCCTGTATCGGCAATTTCAAGCTTTCCTGCCCTTCCACCCTTTTGGGCACCTGTAAAAGCACCCTCTTCATAGCCAAAAAGTTCACTCTCCAACAATTCCTTTGGAATTGCCCCACAATTTAAAGCTAAAAATGGTTTATCCTTTCTGTCGCTGGCATTATGTATTGCCTGGGCAAAAAGCTCTTTTCCCGTACCTGTTTCACCCAAAATTAAAACAGGAGCACCATTTTTTGAAGCAATTTTTGCCAAGTGAATGGCAGAATTTAATGCCTTACTTTTTCCTATTATACTTTGAAAGGTGAAATTTGCCTCAACACCTGCAATTTCCATGGCAAGCTCAACCATTTCATTTTTCTTGGCTATGGTTAAAATTGCACCTACCATTTCATTTTTATCTAAAAAAACAGGGGTTAATGAAAGAAAATAAGAAGCTCTGATTGTGCAAAATTCCCTAGCCAAAAAGCCTGTTTTTGATTTTAATTCTTTTAAAAAATCAATACCTGTTTTCACAAGGCTTGAAAAAATTTTTCCAATATGCTTAGTGGGTAAATCAAGTAAATCACAGGCAATTTGATTGGTTTGCACAATTTTTTCATTTTGATCGATTATGATAATACCTCTGGTTCCTGCCCCTAAAAATGCCTGCAAATATTTATTTCTGATAGCCATTTCTCTAAGGTGATAATCTTCTTTCAATGTTGATTTAATAGCTTCGGCAGCTTGACAAACCAACCCTAAAGTGTGTAAATGCATAAGCTCTGAATAACCACTAATACAAATAACACCTAAAAATTCGTTATTTTTTCCAAAAATAGGAGCGCCTGCATTACTGATGCTCTTGGCGTTAAGTGTATACATTTTACTTCCGGGAATAAAAATTGGTTTTTGTTCCACAAGAGTTAATCCAATGGCACAAGTTCCCATTTCCTTTTCTGTCCAGCGATAACCCGGCATGCAATTTCTTTCTTTAAAATGTAAATAAATATCATTATCACCTAAAATATGTAAAACATAACCCTCGCTATCTGTTATAACCATACAAAAACTACTGCCTTTAAGTAAAGAATAAAGTGTTTCAACTTTTTCTATGGCAATATGTAGCCAATTATTTTCTAAAATACGAATTTCTAATTCTTTTGAATTAAGTTTTGAATCTTCTGAAGCTTTAAGAAGATTTAAATTTATCAAATAGTTTTTTGATCTTTCATGGGATTTTTGAATGGAAATTTGCATATCCTCAAAACTTTGCTCTGCTATTTTCATATGTTACCTATAATCAAAATTAATGTTGTAATTAAATTTTACAGTGTAACATAATGTTATAAAATAAGTTTTATAATGTCAACACGTTTATTTTTATGCAGTTAATTTAAATTGCACTTATAATCAACAGATTCAGTGTAAAGTTTTATTACATTTTTTAACTTTTCTAATCATTATTTACAAACCAAGACATCTATAATAATTTTATTTAATTATAATTTTTATTTTTGGAACAAAGAATGCATACTAATTTTGACGAAAAAGTTCGACATATAAATTAAAATAGAATTTAAGGAAACACTGATTAAATCGAAATTTTTAAATTTTGCAAAAATTATAAAACGTTTTTTACAAAACAAATATAATATTAAAATTTATACACAAATCAAATAAAAGGAGTTTAGACTATGCCTTACGATATTAATGCCCCCATAATAAAAGGTGGAAAAAGATTTTATGATACCCCTATCGGAGTTTTATGCTTAGAAACATTCTTTCCCAAATTAATTGGTCATGTTCGCAACCCACGCACGTATGATTTTCCAACCATAACTCATGTGGTTAAGGGTGTTGATATACCAAAACTTTTATTTAATCCAACCCCTGATTTACTTGCCCCATTTGTAGAAGCCGCAATTTACCTTGAAAAAGAAGGTGTTCATGCCATTACAGGTAGTTGTGGATTTTTAGCCAGATTTCAAAAAGAAATTTCTGAAGCCGTAAATATTCCTGTTTTTATGTCAAGTTTATTACAAATTCCATTAATCAGAGCCATGCACGGAAATTCAGCCAATATTGGAGTTTTAACTGCCAGTGGAAAAGCTTTAAAACCCGAACATTTTAACTCTTGGGGAGGCGATATTAATTCTGTGTTTATTAAAGGCATGGAGGGTAATGAAGAATTTGAAAATACTATTCTTGCCTACAATCGCTTTGATTTTCAAATTGAGAAACTTGAAAAAGAAATTGTGGGAACTGCCCTTGGCTTTATTGAAGAGAAAAAACTTGATGCATTACTTCTGGAGTGTACTGATTTACCTCCCTTTGCAAGACAAATCCAACAACAAAGCTCTATTCCGGTTTATGATATAAATTCCTTGGTCAGAATGGTAGAGTCAGCTGTAAGATGGAAATTTTAAGTAAGCCCTTGTTAATTCTGATTTCAGAATTAACAAGGACACTGCCTTCACGCGCACCCACAGAACATGAGAAACGTAAAAACATGTTTTTACTCTCATTTTATCGTGCAAAATAGTCATTTCGTATCTATTTTACAAGGAAACACTTTCATGATTTTTTTAAAATTTAAAATTTTGATTTAATCAACATATCCTTAACTATTTATAAACGTTTATTAAAAAATTAAACTCAGAATAAAGTAGATTTTCCAAAAAAATACAAAACTGATTGATGTTTCATTGTACAGAGTTTCAATGGATTATTATTTTTCCGGAGTACTTATGCGTATTGATTTAAAACATAAAATAGTTTTAGAAACTTTTATAAGATGTTTTCTATTAGTATTTTATATATTTCTTTTTGTTTATGCGGAATCTTTGATTGAAAGTGCATTTTTATTAGGAAGTGATCCGACACGTTTTCCTAAAGCAATTTTATTTTGCTGTATAGGCTTATGCTTTGTATTATTATTTGATATTATCAAAGTCATAATTTCTTACAAAAAAAATATTATTACAATTAATATGAAAGAATTATTGGTTGATGCAAAAGAAGAGTATTATCCTGTAATTAAAATGTGCTTATATGTTTTGGTGCTTATACTTTACTGTTTAGGGTTTTACTACATAGGTTTCCTCTATTCTACTCCTTTTGTAATAGTTTTTGTGGCATATTTATTAGGGTTTAGAAAACTTTTACTTGGATTTGTCATCTCAATTGTAATTACTTTGATTTTAGATTATGGTACACTTAAATTTTTACAAATACTTTTGCCAAGAGGTGCTCTTTTTGAGTAGGGGAATTTATGATAACAGATATTATTCAAGGCCTTTTTTCGATTTTTAATTTTAGTTCCATTTCAGCCATTTCTTTTGGTCTGATTATAGGTTTGTTATTTGGTGCAATTCCTGGCATTTCAGGAACAATGGCCATATCAATTTTATTGCCTCTTACATTTTATATAAGCCCTCTTGTTGGAATTCCCATGCTGCTTGGCATTTACAAAGCAGCAATTTATGGTGGATCCATAACAGCTATTTTATTAAATACTCCGGGGGCTCCACCGGCTGTTTGTACGGCAATGGACGGATACCCTTTAACTCAACAGGGAAAAGCCGGCAAAGCATTAAATGCATCCTTGGTCGGTTCTGTATTTGGTGATACTTTTAGTAATATATTATTAATTTGTGTTGCTGCACCTATTTCCTATGTGGCTCTTGAAATTGGGCCTGTTGAACAATTTTGCTTAATTATACTTTCATTAAGTGTGGTTGGCAGTATTTCAGGTAATTCAATTGTTAAAGGTCTTATTTGTGCTTGCTTTGGTATTCTTTTATCTTCAATCGGAGTATCAGGTGTAAGTGGTGCTATAAGATTTACCTTTGGAACAGATTATCTTCTTTCCGGAATTGCATTAATCCCTATGGTAATAGGTCTTTTATGTTTACCTGAAATTATTTCTCAAGTAAGTAATAGTGCTAAAGATGTAATTGTACGAAATTTTGACTTAAAAAGTGAAAATGGTAGACTCACATTTGCAGAATTTAAAAGTAACATAGGTTTAATGCTTCGCTCATCTGTCATTGGTTCAATTATCGGAGCATTACCGGGACTTGGTGCCTCACCTGCAGCCTTTATGGCTTATTCTGAAGCTCAACGGAAATCATCTCACCCTGAACTTTTCGGAAAAGGAAGTATTGAAGGTGTTATTGCCCCTGAAACAGCCAATAATGCCACCACAGGTTCTGCCATGATTCCCCTACTGACCCTTGGTATTCCGGGAGATGATATTACCGCAATTTTAATGGGTGCATTTTTAATTCAAGGCTTAACCCCGGGGCCAAGTATTTTCTTTGAACATACAAATATTGTTTACGGAATATTTGGATCTTTGATAGTTTGTGATGTTTTACTATATGTTATTGCAAAGTTTGGCTTCCGTTTTTGGATCAAAGTTGTTGAATTACCACGCTACATAATTTTTTCGGTGGTTACAGTGCTTGCATTTTTAGGTACATATTCCATCAATCAAAGTATGTTTGATATTGTTTGTCTAATCACTTTTGGAGTAATTGGATATTTGATGCGAGTTTTTCAATTTAGTGCCGGCGCACTTATAATTGGTTTTATTTTAGGGCCAATACTGGAAAAATCCTATGACCAAACCATGACTTTGTCTGATGGAAGCTATGCCATTTTTTATCAGCGCCCCATAGCTTTTATCCTATTGCTAATTACTTTATGCAGTATATTTAGCATCTATCGCATGAGAAAACGCAGAGCAAAACTTTTAAAAGAAAAAGAAGAAATGACTAAAATATTAAAATAAAAAACAAAGTTTATTTACAAAATAAAACATAAAATTTTATAAAAAAATAATTGAATAAAAATTCTAACTTAGAATTTTTTAAATAATAACCCTTAAACACATTTTGGAGATGTTATGAAGATTAGATCAATTTTCCTTGGTGCACTAATGGCTCTTTCCATGTTTGGATTTTCAACAGAAGCCAAAGCTGAGTATCCAAACAAACCAATCACAATTTATTGCCCCTATGCTGCCGGTGGTGATACAGATTTAAGTGCAAGAATTTGGGCTGATTTTGCCAGCAAAGAACTTGGTCAACCTGTTTTAGTTGTTAATAAAATCGGTGGTGGCGGTCTTGCCGGCACAGTTTTTGCCGCCAATCAAAAAGCTGATGGATATAGCTTATTTATTGGTCAACCGGGATCAAATGTAGTTGTACCTATTTTAGCTCCAAAAAGTGGAATATCAAAAGATAGTTTTGACTACTTAGCTCGTTTCATTATCAATATACCGGGTGCAGTTGTCAGAGCCGATTCACCTTGGAATAGTTTGGAAGATTTTAAAGCAGAAGCTCTTAAAAATCCTAATAAATTTATTTATAGCGGACCATCCGCCACATCAAGCAATAATATTTTTTTCCGTAGCTGGTTAATCCAAAATGGTATTCAAGTAAAAGCTGTAGAATATAATAGTGGTGCTGAATCAGCCACTTCTGTACTTGGCGGACATGGTGATATTAGTTTTGTTTATGGACCAAACTATACTTCAATGGTAGATGGAAAAAAATTAAAACTATTGGCTGTTGGAATTAAAGATGAAAAATATCCTGACGTTCCAACCATGAATGATCTTGGTTATAAAGGAAATTATTATGGCTGGAGTGGAATTATTATTCCAAAAGGCGCTCCACAAGAAGTAAAAGACAAAATCATTGCCGTAACCGAAAAAATCTCCAAAGATCCTGTATTTATTAAAGCTGTTCAAAACTTAGGCTTTATTCCTGACAATACAACAGGACAAGAATTTATTGATGCCTATAACAGTCAATATGATGAAGTGGAAAAAGTTCTTATCGAACTGGGTTTGGTAAAATAAAGTTTAATAATTATACATTTTAGGAGATTTATATGCCTATAAAACGTTATGGTATCCCACAAGGTAATGCTTTACCCTTTGCAAAAGCAGTTGAAGTTAACGGTTTTCTCTATGTCTCAGGCCAAGTACCCCGTGGACAAGATGGGCTTATTGTTTGTGGAAACATGATAACTCAAGCTCGTGTAACCCTTGAAAATTTAAAAAATGCTTTGGCTTTGGCTGATTATAGCCTTGAAGATGTGGTTAAAGTTGATGTGTGGATTGATGACACTCGTGATTTTGCAGACTTTAATAAAGTTTATGCCGAATTCTTTACCGCAGAACATGCTCCGGCCAGAAATACAGTTCAATCAGCTTTAATGAGTGATATGCGAGTTGAAGTTGCTTGTGTAGCCTATAAAGAACCAAAATAAAAATTTATGAAAGCACTGATTTAGTCAGTGCTTTCATAAATTTACAGTAAATATCAGGAAAGTATAATGTCAACTTCAATTTTTCCCATTTTTCCGACCTCAATTTTTAATGACGTTATCGGCCCAATCATGCGTGGCCCTTCAAGTGGTCATACTGCCGCAACTTGGCGTATGGGTAATATGACTTTACAATTACTTGGTGAACAACCTCAAAGTGTTGAATGTCGTTTCCATAAATTTGGAGCCTATGCCAACGTTTTTCGTCAGCAAAGGTCAGACCATGCCTTTGCGGCCGGACTTATGAATCTGTCCATGCAAGATAAAAACTATGATTTTGCTTTTGAGGAAGTAAAAAATCATAAAATTGATTTAACATTTACAACTCCTGAGCTTATGGGGGCAGATCACCCAAATGAAGTGGAAGTTATTGCAAAGGGTAAACATAAATCCTTTACAGCAAGATTTCGTTCCATTGGCGGCGGTATATCCTCGCTTATTTCCATCAATGAATTTCAAATAAATTTCACAGGCAATAAGCATGCGCTTTTTTTACTTGTATCCGATGCAGAAAATAATTTTGACAAAAAATTACATGATTTTTTAAACGAACATAAATTAGCTTCATTCATCGACGTGGAAAAAACAAAGAAAGATAATATTTTTTATTCCCTTTTTTCATCTCAAATTTATGACAATAAATTTTTGGAAAATTTTAAAGATAATTTCCAAATATTAAATTCATATCAAATTAAAGCATTAATGTTTCCTGTTTTTAATAACCAAAATGTCAAACAGGATTTTTTGGAAAAAATTTATACAAATTCCTTGCCAAAAGATATTTCTGCTTCTTCTCTTGCCATTGAATATGAAACAAAACTTTTAAATATTTCTGAAAGTGAAGCTGAAAAATATTTATTTGATTGCATAAATGTCATGGAAAATTGTGTGCAGGCAGGACTTGGATTAAATAATGATTGTTCCATGAAACTTTTAAAGCCATTGGCAAACAAGCTTATCCAAAACAAGAAAAATATGCTGACAGGTGGTTTACACAGTGAAGTTGCCCTATATGCCATGGCTGCTGCCGAATGGAATGCCTCAGGCGGGCTGATTGTTGCAGCCCCCACAGCAGGTTCAGGAGCAATTCTTCCTGCTGTTGTGCTAAAATTGTCTGAGCTTGGTTTTTCTGAAAAAGAAATTTTAAAAGGAATGTGGGCTGCCGGCTTGGTTGGGCTGGCAATTGCCGATTTATACACGTTTGCAGGCGGCGTTGGTGGTTGCCAAGTGGAAATCGGAGCGGCAGGAAGCATGGCTGCCGCATTAATCGTTGAAGTTGCTCTAAATCAGAAAAAAGAAACCGATAATATGGGGCTTGACACGGTTCTTGCCGCTGCAACTTTATTTTTACAAAATAGTCTTGGGCTGGTTTGTGACCCCGTTAACGGTTTTGTGGAACTACCTTGTATTTCCAGAAATGCCACCGCAGCCTCACAGGCCTTTGTTTGTGCGGACTTGGCCTTAACAGGTTGGAAATCTCCCATCACTTTTTATGATACTGTTTTGGCCATGAAAGATGTTGGGCAAAGAATGGCTGCTGAGCTTAGATGTACATCAATTGGTGGCCTTGCCTCTCGCCCCTTAAGGTGATGACTGTCTTTTTATTTCATTAATCGACAATTTCAACTTGTGATATATCAAAAAATAATAAACAGCAGTGCCATTGCGAGGAGGTTCGCCAGAACCGACGTGGCAATCTCCCCGTCAAACCGGAAACTTAAATTTGGACAACCGATGAGATTCCCATATTTATAAGGTAGGAGCTAAGCTCGTTCGCCAATGACTGCCGATATTTTTATTACACTTAGAATCAGCATACATAGCAAATTGAAGTCGAGTGATTTGAATATTTTTATGCTTTGATCAGTGTTTGCTTGAAAATACTTTTGCATTTTAATTCTGATTCCATTAACCAAAAACCTCATTTTCATATAGAGATGACAAAAACTATGAAAAATAATCAAGAATATGACATTATTATTGCAGGCGGCGGAATTTGCGGTCTTGCTGTTGCTTATGGCTTATGCAAAAATAATCCCGGTCTTAAAATTGGGATTATTGACGCTCCTACCGAAGTAAATAAAGCTTCAAGAACCAATGTGGGTTTAGTTTGGTGTCAATCTAAATTTTTAGATGAACCTGAATATGCCAAATGGGGTTTTATGTCTTGTCGTTTATACGCAAAACTTTTAGAGCAATTAAAAGACGACACAAACATAAAAGTCAGTGTTAAATTAACAGGTGGACTTATTCCGACCATTGGTGAAGAAGAATTTAAAAAACGTGGTGATTACATTGACGGCTTGCGTTCCGTGCTTGGTGAATATCCGGGTGGAATGATCAGTCGTGAAGAACTTTCCAAAAAATTACCGAAAATAAAATTTGGTGAAGAGGTTAGCGGTGCCGCTTGGTGCGAAGATGATGGATTTCTTGATCCATTAATGTTATTCAGAACCTATCGCACAGCCCTTAGAAATTTAGGTGCTAAATTTTTCCATGACACATTAATTCATGATGTTATTCCACAAAATAATCAATATACATTAAAAACATCAGACGGTGATTTTTACTGTGAACGCCTTGTATTGGCCGCTGGCCTTGCCAATCGACGTTTGGCAAAATTTGCTGTGGAAGCATTACCTATTTTTGCAGACAAAGGACAAGTCTTTTTAACAGAACGTATGCCCTTTGTAATGCCTATTCCCATTCTTGGTTGTACTCAAACCTTTGGTGGAACAGTTATTATCGGGTTTAGACATGAAACCAGAGGACATGATTCCACAGTCATTCCGACAGAAGTGGCAAAAGAAGGAGCATGGGCATTAAAAGTTTGGCCTGAACTTGCAAATAAAAGAATTATCAGAACTTGGCCAGGACTTAGAATTGTGCCAAATGATAAGGTTGCCATCTATAGTCATTTACCAAATCATCCAAAAGTTACTGTGATAAATACCCATAGTGCTATTACCATGGCAGCAGTGCACACAGAATATTTGCCTTCATATATTATGGGCCATGAAATACATGAATGTGCCAAGGATATGACATTAAAAAGATATGGTATAGAATAGAGGATCTTATGAATAATACAGTAAAAATTATTGTTGACGGAACTGAACAAAGTGTTCCTGCAGGAATCAGTGTTGCGGCGGCTGTGCTTGGACATAACCATAATTCAAATGATTCTTTTTTTCATAATAGCATGGACGGTTCACCACGCTCTCCCTATTGTTTAATGGGAGTCTGTTTTGAATGTATGCTTGAAATTAATGGTGAAGAAAATGTTCAATCATGTTTAGTTGAAGTAAAAGAAAATATGATTATTAACAGACAAAAAAATGATAAACCGTTTTCTTTTGATAATGACGAAGGTGCACAAAATGACTAATCACTTAGATTTACTAATTATAGGATCCGGTCCTGCCGGTCTGGCGGCAGCTGTATCAGCCCATTCTTGTGGTCTTGATATAGGACTTGTTGATGAACAAGCCCATGTGGGTGGACAAATTTTTAGAAATATTCACATGCCCTATATTGATCAAATATTAGATAAACATGACAAGGAATTGGGTCAAAAACTTGTTTCTGATTTTAAAGCTTGTAATATAGAATATTTTCCGCAAACAACTGTGTGGGGCATGGAAGCAAAAAGCAGAAAAAACGAAATATTTTGCAAAAAAGATGGAAAATCCCATACCATAACCGCTTCTAAAGTAATTTATGCCGTGGGCGGCATGGAAAGACCTGTTCCTTTTAAAGGCTGGACATTGCCCGGCGTAATGACAGCAGGGGCAACAGAAGTTATCATGCGTTCAGGTGGAAAAATTATGGGTTCTGAAAATGGAGTTGTTCTTGCCGGAAATGGACCTTTGCTGATTTCCCTTGCCAATCATCTGCTTGATCAAAAAATTCCAATTTTGGCTTGGCTTGATACAGGACGCTTTGCCAATAAATTAAAAAGTCTTATTCATATGGGTTTTGTATTTGGAGATATGCCCTATTTTAAAAAAGGTATGTCCATGGCTCTCAGAATTTTAAAAAGCAAGATCCCTCTGATTCAAGGAGTTACAAAAATTGAAGCCCTAGGCACAAACTCTGTAAATTCCATACGTTATTACAAAAAAAATACATGGCATGAAATAAAAACCAATGCCCTGATCAGACATGAAAATATTATTCCCAGAAATCACATTGCCAATGCCTTGGAATTGGAACTTTCTTGGGATAATGTGCAAAGATATTGGTACCCAAAAACAGATTTTTATGGAAGAACAAGTTTAAATGATATTTTCATGGCAGGTGATTGTGGTTTTGTAAATGGTGGTGAAGCTGCTATCAACAAGGGCTATATTTCAGGCATTGCGGCAGCCAAAGACCTTGGAGTTCTTTCTGCAAAAGAAGAAAAAGAGAAAAATGAAAAATATGTTAAAAAACTAAAACATCTGATCAGAGCCAGAAAATATTTACAACATGTTTTTGCACCAAATCCGGAAGTTTATAATGTAGATGATGATGTAACAGTTTGCCGCTGTGAATGTATCAGTGCCAAAGAAATACGAAAGGCCGTCAGCGAAGGTTATACAAGTCCCGACGAAGTGAAAAGAGTGACCAGAAGCGGAATGGGTCCCTGTCAAGGCAGAATGTGCGCAAATGCCATGGCAGAAATCATCTCCCAAGAAATTGGAGTTGAAATTGAAAAAGTCGGACAATTAAATTGTCGACAACCCTTTGCACCCGTGACTCTCGGAGATTATTGCAATTTACATACTAAATGACACTGTTTTTGTTTTTCTTGACATATCGAAGATTTACAACCATAGGTTAACGAAATAAAAAATTATAAGTGAGTCATTGCGAACAAGTGAAACGAGTGTGGCAATCTTGGCGTGCAATCGGGAACTTTAAACTTTTTTTAATCTTTCCTTTAACAACAAGATTGCCACGTCCTCAGCCCTAACGGGCTTCGTCCTCGCAATGACAGTGCTTGTATTTTTTTCTTGATATACCGTAGAGTTAGAATTGTCGGCTGATGAAATAAAAAAATTAAAAGGCAGTCATTAAAATTGTCGGTTAATGACACAAAAAATTAAAAATGCTGTCATTGTGAACGAGCGAAGCGAGTGTGGCAATCTCCTCGCCAAGTCGGGGACTAAAAAATTATAGTTATGATATAATTTTTAATTTTAGATATTAAATAACATATAAACAAATCAAATTTGTTATGTTGTTATTTAGTAAAATGTTTTTTCAGGAAGGGGGGAAGCGATTGCTTACGTTTGAGGGGGGGAAACCTCATTTTTTTCAAAAAAATGAGGTTTCCCCCCCTCAATCCGGAATGTCTATTAACGAAATAAAATTATTAAATTTTCAAAAATATTTCTTGAAAGAATATTATAAATTATATATTTATATATTTATTTCACATATAAATTTAAGGAAATTTAATGTTAACATCTATAGTTATTTATGTTTTACTTGGTGCTTTTGCCGGTGTTTTGGCAGGTCTTTTGGGCGTTGGGGGTGGTTTGGTAATTGTTCCCATGCTGGTTATTGCCTTTGAATTTCAAAATTTTCCACCGGAATTAATTATGCATTTGGCACTTGGAACTTCCCTTGCCAGTATTATGTTTACATCGGTTTCAAGTGCTTCTTCCCATCATAAAAGGGGTGCAGTTATTTGGCAAATTGTAAAATACATTACCCCCGGAATCTTAATCGGAACCTACCTTGGAACTTGTGTGGCTTCAAATATACCTGCCTATATTTTACAAATTATTTTTTCAACCTTTCTTTTTTATGTTTCATACCAAATGATCATGGGGAAAAACCCAAAAGCTTCACGCCAAATGCCTGGTTTTATGGGCACAAGTCTGGCAGGTTCGGGCATTGGAATTATTTCAAGTTTGGTTGGAATAGGTGGTGGTACAATTTCTGTGCCCTTTATGGTTTTACATAATATTGAAATTCGTAAAGCCATAGGAACATCTTCTGCCATTGGTATTCCCATTGCCATTGCCGGCTGTTTAGGCTATTTGATAAATGGATTAAATGTTGAAAATCTACCAACATATTCAATCGGATATATTTATCTCCCTGCCCTATGTGGCATTGTTGTTTGCAGTATTTTAACCGCACCGATAGGGGCAAGACTTGCCCATACTTTACCTGTCTTTAAAATTAAACGAATTTTTGCAATACTGTTATTGGCAGTCGGACTTGAAATGCTGATTACAGCTTTTAATTAGAATGTTTTCCTAAACAACTTATTTTATCCACGTCAATCCGTTTTTGTGTTTTTTGAGGGGGAAAACCACGTTTTTTTGAAACATTCCACGACGCCTGACGGCTGGGCGAGTTTTCCCCTCAAACGTAAGCAATCGCTTCCCCCTTAAAAAACAAATTTATCTAACATATTGTTTCATAAATGTTTTTAAAAAATAGATTTAAAATAATTATTTTTTTTTGAAAGTAAATTTCACAAGCGGATTGACGTGTTATTTTATCTAGGTTTCTAAATTATTTAACATCATAATAAAGAGTTACTTTATTTATGATAACAATTTGAATTTTTTAACTTTATATTTTATGACAATAAAAAACCAACTTGATTTTGCAAAGCAGAATAAAGCAATACAAAAATTTAGAAACACACCCTATAAAAAAAACCTACAAGAACTATCTTGTAGGTTTTTTTATTTTATCAGACCAGATTATCAATAAATTAACTATTTTTCAAACTATCAACCAATGATGACAACTGTTGAGCCTGTTCTGACAATGAATTTACAGCTTGAGCAGCCTCATTCATGGCACTGACAGTATTACCTGCAATCTCAGAAACTGCCATAATTGATTGAGCAATTTCATCTGATGTGGCAGACTGCTCTTCACTGGCTGTAGCAATAGCACGAATACCATCTGCACTATGTTCTGCCATTTGCAAGATAATTTGTAAAGCTTCTCCTCCTTCAACTGCAAGCTCTGAAGCTTCTTCAATTCGTTTTACGGCAGTATCAACTTGTTGCACATTTATTTCTGTACTTTGTTGAATAGCTGTAATGGCATTGGCAACATCTGTGGTTGAAGAAATTGTTTTTTCAGCAAGCTTTCGCACTTCATCCGCAACAACAGCAAAACCTCGCCCTGCTTCGCCTGCTCTGGCAGCTTCAATGGCGGCATTTAAGGCAAGTAAGTTTGTTTGATCGGCAATATCAGAAATAACATTCATAACTGCACTGATTGCTTGGGCATGATCGGCAAGCTCGCCCATATTTTTACGAAGTTTTAATGACTCTTCCTTGACTTGATTCATGGAATTTTGACATTTTTTTGTTATCTTAGCCCCATCAATGGCTTTCCCTTTTGTATTATCGGCAAGTTCGGCACTTGTTCCGGAATTTCTGGCAACTTCAAGTACAGTTCCGTTCATTTCTTCCATGGCTGTTGCTGTTTCTGCCATGCGGTTTGACTGCTCATCTGCACCATGGGTTGAAAGTTCAATTTGGGCAGAAAGTTGTTCAGAAGCGGAAGAAATATTATTGACAATACCCTCAAGCTTAACCACAGCTTCGAGAATACTTTGCCTTTTTTCTTCAGCTTCATGGGCAGATTTTTCTGCTTCCTTAGAGGCAAGAGCAGCATTATCTGCGGCAATTTGAGCTTCCTTACTCTTTTCTTCCGAATCAAAAACCATTTTTGCCAAGTTTTTAATCATGGTGGTTAAAGCCTGCGATAAGGTTGAAATTTCATCCTTACGTTCTAAGGCTGTTTCCAATTGTTTTTCTTGTTCAGAGGTCAATTTTAAATTACCTTCAGCCACATAACTGGCAATCTCGGCACTGTTTGAAACAACAACAACAGCTTTTCTAATAACTATAAATACCACCAAACCAACAACAAGTAAGATAACAAAACCCGCTAAAGCAAGAATAAGGGTAATTTGATTGGAAGATGTATAAAAATCACTTTCATCGGTTTCTATACCGATAACCCATTTGGTGGTCGGTAATTCTGCAAAGTGAGTTAGTTTATCAATTCCTTCCCATTCATAACGGGTTATCCCTGTTCTTTCTGCCAGAACTGTTCTGACATATTCATAAATAGAATTATCCTTGCCGATAAGTTCAGGAAATGCTCTTTCCATGAGCATGGTTCCTTCATTATCAAGCAAGAAAAGATTTGAGGTTGGCATAAGTTTTACATCTTGAATGGTATTTTCAGCAATTTCAGCAATATCAATAACAAGTAATAATACACCGTCAGCATGTTCATTTGATCCATCTACCGTTACAGGACTTGCAACCATTCCGCTCATTTGACCTGTGGTTTGAGAAACTCTTGTTTCAATGGTCATTTTACCATTAAAAGCTCCCATTACACTTTCATAATTCGTAACATCAAGATTTTCAATACTTGGCCTAGAATAAGCTATATTTTTACCATCTTTGGCAACCAAAGCCGCAGCCGAGACCTCTGGGAAATCTTCAATCAGTTCAGATAAAGTTCCGATTGTTTCGGCTTGTAATGCTTTATACTCAGGATTGGAATTTCTTTCTTTGCCAAGCTGATTAGCCATTGCGGACAAATTTTCTATATCATCATCACTGTCCAACATATCGGTGAGTGAAACTACAGTTTTTACAATATTATCAATCTCAGATGCTTGCTTTTTGGCAAATTCCAATAATTGCAAATCAGACACATCATAAAGACTCTTGGAAGAAAGACCGGAGGCAAGATAAATCAATACACAAACACCTAAAATAATAGGAATTAATGTTGACACCAAGACCTTACCCAACAATTTTAATTTCATAAATTACTCTCCTGTTTAAATTCAAATTTAATATCAAGCTTAATTTTTGCTTACACCGTGCTTTTGATTTTTATTGCTAAAAAATAATTACCACAAAAGGAAAATTTTATCCAGTCTTTTTAAAAAGTTATTAATAGTTTTTATTTTATAAATTTTTTAGGGTGTGTTTCTAAATTATTTAACATTATAATAAAGAGTTACTTTATTTATGATAACAATTTGAAAATTTACCTTTCCCCCTTGTGCTCGCTTGCGTAAGCACTATAAGGGGGGTGTCACATATTGCTAAGCGAAGCGTAGGCAATATGACGGGGGGTTCACGTTCCATAAAGTCGCTTTTTGCTTCTCCTTATAAAAGGCATAAACGATTTAATAACTATTCGTTTTGACAAGCAAAAAGCGAGGTAGTGTCATAAAATAGCGGGTGAAATAAGGCAGGCTTTCAAGAGCAAGGAAAGCGAAAAATTTTAGAGGGCGTGTACTCAAGTACATAACCGATAAAATTTACAGCTTGACGCAGATATTGGAAGCCTGACTGGTTTACCCCTATATTTTATGACAATAGAAAACCCAACTTGATTTTGCGAAGCAAAAACAATTAATAGAAAACAATATAAGAATTTAGAAACACACCCTAGAAAACACAGATTTAATCAATATCTCCATAAAAAGAAAAATAATTTCAATTTCAAAAAAAATAGAGTATTTTTATATAAATAGTAAAAATTAACAATATGTTATAAAAATTCACTTATTAGTAATAATTCCTATTGACAAAAAAAACTTTTAGCTCTATATTCTATTTCAGTTAGTGTTTATGAAAAATATTTTCAAAAATAAAATTAAAACTTAGGAGATTATGATGTCATTAATTAACAAAGAAATCGCTGATTTTAACGTACAAGCTTACCATAATGGAACTTTTAAAGAAGTAGCTAAAAAAGATATTCTTGGAAAATGGGGAGTATTTTTCTTTTATCCTGCTGACTTTACTTTTATTTGCCCAACAGAACTTGAAGATTTGGCAAATAAATATGAAGAATTTAAAGCCATTGATTGTGAAATTTATGCAGTTTCATGTGATACTCATTTTGTGCATAAAGCTTGGCATGATGCATCTGATCGTATTAAAAAAATAAACTATCCCATGCTTGCAGACCCAACCCATGCCCTTGCCCTTGATTTTGACGTTTATATTCCCGGTGCAGGTATTTCCGAACGTGGAACATTTATCGTAAATCCCGAAGGTAAAATTGTTGCCTATGAAGTTTTGGCAGGCAATATCGGACGTAATGCAGACGAACTCCTTCGTCGTGTTCAAGCCAGCCAATTTGTTGCAAAACACGGCGATGAAGTTTGCCCTGCCAAATGGAAACCGGGTGCAGAAACCCTTAAACCAAGCCTAGACTTGGTTGGACAATTATAATTATGAATGTCAAGCTAGATAATCTTTATGATGTAGTCATCATTGGTGGTGGCCCTGCTGGCTTGACAGCTGCTCTGTACCTTGCCAGGGCAAGGTACAGGGTTCTAGTTGTTGAAAAAGAGCATTTTGGCGGACAAATCACAATTACATCGGAAGTTGTCAACTATCCCGGAGTGGAAAGAGTGTCCGGCGAAGAACTTACAAAAACAATGCAAAAACAAGCAGAAAGTTTTGGAGCAGAATTTTTAATTTCTGAAGTAAACTCACTTGAAGTAAATAATGATATTAAAGTTGTCAAAACAAGCTCAGGAGATTTATCTTGTCTTGCCATACTACTGGCAACCGGAGCAAACCCACGCAGACTTGGGTTTAAAGGTGAAGAAGAATTTCGTGGACGTGGTGTTGCCTATTGTGCCACTTGTGATGGCGAATTTTTTACAGGTAAAGATGTTTTTGTAATCGGTGGCGGATTTGCGGCGGCCGAAGAAAGCGTATTTTTAACCAAATATGCCAAAAGTGTACAAATTTTAATTAGAGGTGATGATTTTACAGCGCCCCCCTCAGTTTGTGAACATGCCTTAAAAAATGAAAAAATTACTATTCACAGAAATACTGTGGTGGAATCGGTTTCAGGTGATACAGCTCTAAAATCATTGACCTATAAAAATATAAAAACCAATGAAGTAACAAAATATCAAGCAAAAGATAATGAAACTTTCGGAGTTTTTGTCTTTGCAGGATATGAACCCGCCACCAAACTTGTGAAAGATCTGGCAGAATGTAATGAATCAGGTTATATAATAACAAATAATTCTCAACAAACATCTGTTACAGGTTTGTATGCGGCAGGCGATGTATGTATAAAGCCACTTCGCCAAGTCGTAACCGCTGTTGGAGAAGCAGCCCTTGCGGCAACAGAGATGGAAAAATATCTTTGTAAAATGCAAGAAAAATTAAATGTTCAGCCAAAACAACAAAATGTAAGTAAGGTTGAAAAAAATAGTTCAAACTCTGAACATAAAAAAGCATCGGAAGCAACCAATCAAAACAGTGAATTATTTACACAAGATATGCTAACACAGCTACATACAGTTTTTGAAAAAATGACTTCTTCATTACAACTAAAGCTATATCTGAATAATGAACCTGTTTCAGCTGAACTTGAGGGATATATTAATGAATTAACTTCCTTGACAGATAAATTATCTATGGAAGTAATAAAAGACTTGGAAAATTCCGATGTGCCATGCGTAAAAATTTGTAAAGAAGACGGAACTGAAACAGGACTATCTTTTCATGGTGTACCCGGTGGACATGAATTTGGCTCCTTTGTATTATCTCTATACAATGCGGCAGGCCCGGGTCAACCAATTGATGCTGTAATAAAAGAAAAGATTGAAAGTCTTGATACTTTGGAAATTAAAGTTCTTGTTTCTCTTTCATGCACATTATGCCCCGAACTTGTAATTGCCGCCCAAAGAATAGCTTCACTAAATCCCAAAGTAAATACAAGTGTTTATGACTTAAATCATTTCCCTGCCTTAAGGGATAAATATAATGTGATGAGTGTGCCTTGTCTTGTTGTGGGTGATAAAATTACTTTTGGTAAGAAAAATATAAGCCAATTGATTGATTATATCATGTCAGTCTAGTTTTATACATACTGAAAAAATCAAAAATCAACTTTGACCTCTGCACAATGAATTGTGCAGAGGTTTCTTTTCAGCATAAATTATTTTAATGATCATGCCCATGATCACAAGGTTTTTCAGAAAATTTATGGGCAATTTCATCACCGATAGCAGGAATAAAATCTTTAACTTCATCACCAAGTTGATGAAGTGCCACATGCAAATTATCAAGCCAAATATTAGCAATTTCCTTACAAGTTACTGTTCCCAATTTATGAAATTCACATTCAAAACCCAAAGCTGTCAACTTGGAAAGCCAAGAAGAAGGACTTTTTCCCGAAATATCCATTAAGAAATGATGTCCCGGAACACTCATAAAAGGAAATAAGTGAACTTTTTTAAAACCTCTGAGTTTTAATTTTTCAGCAATATCATTGGCAGTCAAACCATCACCCATTAATGCTCCCACAAAATAGTTTGGAGCAAGGGAAGATAGGCGAGATTCAAGGGCATGATAATAAATATGGGCTTCATGATAGGTTCCATGCCCAATTAAAATCAATGCCTCATCTTTTGGGATATCCTTTGGAATATAGTGGGGAATTGAATGAATAACCTCACTAAGATAACGTTCTGTAATAAGAGGTAAACCCACACTTACTTTTTGCAAACCCTTACGCTTGTGTTGCAAAGCAAGGGCTTGTTGCACTGTCCATTCATATTCCACACCCGAAACTGTATGAATAGGTTGCACTGCCACATGGGTAAAACCATCATCATACATATCAACCAATACTTGAGATACGGTTTTGGCATTAAGTTTACGACGAACTTTGTCGGCTGTATAAGCCCTAAAAATTGGCAAATTGGGAAATCTTGCTTCCACCATTTTTTCAAAATTATCATAATCAGCTTTTAATTCTGTAACTGTAGTTCCAAAGGGCGCAAGTAAAATCCCTACTTTTATTTGCTTTTCATCGTGATGGTGCCCATGGTGCCCATGATGGTCGTGGTGTCCGTGTTTTCCACAACATACATGTCCATGCTTTGCCTCATGTTTATGCCCATGTTCATGATGCTCCCCCCCTTTACAACAGCCATCTTTTTGATGATGAGTATGAATTTGATGATGGGTATGAATTTCTTGGTGAGCATGATGTCCATGCCCTTTGCAAGACTTATGCTCATGATGTTTATGATGTTCATGTCCTTTGCAACAGCCCTTTTCATGTTTATGCTCATGCTCATTCTCATGCTTATGACAAGATTCATGTTTATGTTCTGACATTTTTTTCTCCATTTTTAAATTGAGACCTCTGCACAATTATTAATTTTTTAATAAAAATCCGCTTTTAGAACGAATTTTTTTTATTTTAGATAAATTTTTGTGCAGAGGTAAAAGGCACAAAAATCAATCATTTAACGGCAAAAGCGTAGTTTTGCCTACTCTTGATTTTTGGTCGTGTTTACGGTGTAAACACTCCATAAAGCCTTTACACAATAAATTGTGCAGAGGCTTCAAATTTATGAATAAAGATGGCAAGCCACCTGATGATTTTCGCTTATATTCTTCATTATTGGTTGATTTTTTTTACAAATTTCAAGAGCCTTTGCACAACGACTATGAAACGGACAGCCCAAAGGCACATCAAAAGGACTTGGCATTTCTCCTTCTATATCAGGAATTTCCTTTGCCATATCCATATTTAGTGAAAAGATAGAAGAAATAAGTAATTGAGTATAGGGATGAACGGCATTAAATGTCAAATCTTTTCCATTTAAAATTTCAACCACATTCCCCAAGTACATAACCATAATTTTATGGGAAAGAGATTGAACCAAAGCTATGTCGTGACAAACAAAAACCATGGCCAAATTTCTTTGTTTTTGAATGTCCACCAATAATTCAATAATGGTTTTTTGAATGGAAACGTCAAGGGCACTGGTTGCTTCATCACAAATAAGCACAGCAGGATCAAGGGCAAGGGCTCTGGCAATTCCAAGTCTTTGCCTTTGCCCTCCGCTCATGGCATGACAATAACGATTTGCATATTCAGTGGGTAAGCCGACTTGAGTAAGGAGTGAACTAATTTTTTCACCAAGTTCTGTTTTACCAAGTTTATAAAAGTTTTTCAAAGGTTCACCAATGGCATCATAGACCTTCATTCGAGGTGAAAAAGCTGTTGCCGGATCTTGAAATACCATTTGAATATGATGACGATTATTTCTAAGCTCCTTGCCTTTGCGATGAGTTATATCTTGCCCTTGATATAATAATTGCCCACTATGGGGTTTTTCAAGTTGAACAAGCATACGCAAAACCGTACTTTTTCCACAACCGCTTTCACCCACAAGCCCAACAGTTTCTCCTTGCTTTAAACAAAAATCAATGTTTTTGCAAGCTGTTAAAATTTTCCCGTCAGTTCTTTTATATTGTTGGCATAATTTTTTCCCTTCCAAAATATATTTAGACATAAGGTTCCTTATAAATATCCGGTATGGCAGTTAAAAGTTCCTTGGTATAATCATCTTGCGGATTATTGATTAATTCCTTTGGACTTCCCCTTTCAATAACTTTTCCCTTGCGCATTACCAGTATTTTATCTGCCATATAGGCAGCCACTGCAATATTATGGGTAACAATTAAAATAGAAGTATTAAACTTATCCCTCAGCTCCATCATTTGTTTAACAATTTGTGACTGTATGGTTACATCAAGGGCACTTGTGGGTTCATCTGCCAATAAATAAGCAGGACGAAACATCATGGCAAAAGCAATTCCAACCCTTTGTCTCATGCCACCCGAAAGTTGTGAAGGAATAGATTTTAAAATAACATCTCCATCATAAAGCCCCATTTGTTCAAGCATCTCTTTGGCAGCGTTTAAAGCTTCAGCCTTGGAACTTTTACTGTGTCTTTTTATATATTCCACAAATTGACTGCCAATTGTCCGAATGGGATTGAGCATGGCACCAGAGTCTTGAAAAATAATTGACATTTTTTTTCCACGCAAAGAATGCCACTGCTTTTCATTTAAATTATTTAATGCCAAGTCTTGAAAATAGACATACCCATTTGTAATTTGACCGCCACTTGGCAAAAGACCCATGGCTGTGCGAATGGCTGTGCTTTTTCCGCTTCCACTCTCACCAACCAAGGCCACTATCTCAGCTTCTTGCACTTCAAGGTTAAAATCAATCAATGCCTTGGTGCCATCACTATAATTTACTGATAAATTTTGAAATTTTAACATATTTTTAATAGGAAAAACCCTTGATTGAACCAAATTAATAATAAAATATTTTAAAAACGATTTGTAAAACATTTTATGAAACAGCATGTTATAAAACACGTTTTTTCAGGAAGGGGGGAGTTTGAGGTATGAAACATCATTTTTTTCAA
>CAYJGE010000027.1:0-26982 GCA_964369835.1 uncultured Mailhella sp. | reverse complement strand
CCGTGTTTTGAAGCATGTTTTTGTATTGCAAAATATTATTTTTAACCAGTTCAACCTGTTGATATGTTTGTTTAACTGCTTCGGCATATTCCAAAGTCATGGTTTTAAGTTGTTCCAAGTTAGTCACTCTATCAAGGGCTTGTGTCCAAACGTCCGAACAATTTTTGCACCAAATTGTTAAAGCATAGGAGTTTGAACATTGGGTAAACGATAAGAGCATGGCAAAAGCCACAAACAGTAATTTCATGATAAATTTCCTTTGGTTAGTTAAAAATGTGATTATTAAGCTATTGATTGAACTTTTTCAGCAAGCCACAAGTCTTGCCAATCTTCATTTTCATTTTGCAGATGTTTTATGCGTTTAATGCTTTCCTTGTCAGAAGCACCGATAAAGGCTAAAGTTTTTTGACCCAGAGCAAGTTGAACAAGCCTTTTTCCTTGTGGACTTGAAATATAATAATCTCTTTTGGGAATTGCTTCTTGTGCCAAGATATTGATTTCTCTGTCATTTAATCCAATACCTTTGTAAAGTTCATATTGATCTTCTTGGCGTGCATTTTGATTAGCCAAAAGAATTTTAGTTGGGCAAGATTCAGCAAGCACGTCCATAATTCCGCTATTTTTGGCATCTGAAAGACTTTGGGTTGCAATAACTACAGCACAATTTGATTTTCGTAAAACTTTTAACCATTCCCTTATTTTTGCTCTAAAAACCTTGTCTGAAAGTAAAATCCAAGCTTCATCAAGAATTAATAAAGTTGGCTTGCCTGTTAAAGCTTTTTCAATACGATGAAAAAGATAAAGCAAAACAGGTATTAAATTTTTATCGCCCAAGTTCATCAACTCTTCTGTTTCAAAGACCACAAAATCAGCCAAGGACAAACTGTCAATTTCAGCATCAAGTAAATTTCCCAAAGCTCCCGAAGTCGTATAAGGAATGAGGGCTTCCTTAATTTCCCTACTTTGAACAACATGGCAAAAATCGGTAAGAGAACGAATAATCGGAGGGTTTGAACGAATTTTCAGCATTGCTTCATGCACTTCATTTCTGTGTAGTGGCAAAACCTTAATTCCTTGCAATTCCAAAATTGTTAAAATCCATTCTTCGGCAAAAATCATTTCACTTTGGCTTTCATCAATTCTTTGTAAGGGAGCAAAGGCAAGCTTATTTCCGCCAATTTCAAAGTGAGAACCTCCGACTCCTGTGCATAAAGGGAATAAACTCATACCCTTATCAAAGGCATAAATTTTGGCATTTTTGTAAGCTCTAAATTGGCAAGCGATAAAACCAAGCAAGGTTGATTTTCCCGAACCTGTCGGACCGAAAATTAAAGTATGCCCCAAATCACCCACATGAAGATTTAGCCAAAATGGACTGCTTCCATTTTCTGTCGTCACCACAGCCAAAGGACGTGAGTTCGGAGGAAAAAAAGGTGATGGATTGGAGGATTGCCCCGTATAAATTGTTGATAGTGGCAAAAAATCAGCCAAATTAATACTTGTAACCATGGGACGGCGAATATTTGCATAAGAATTTCCTGCAAGTGAACCTAGAAAAGCTTCAAGAGCATTTATGGTTTCAATTCGGCAGGAAAAACCGAGAGTTTGCAAAATCCTCTTGATTTCCCTTGTATTTTGTTGAAGTTGTTCCTTGTCTTGCCCCATTAAAATAAATGTCGTTGAAATATAACCAGCCCCCAAGAGTCCACTTTGAACTGCTTCCTTAGCCTCTTCAGCATTTTCACGCATGGATAAGGCATCACGATTTACCTTGGCATTGGGATTATTAATCATTTGGTCAATGAAGCGATAAACCTTTTGATTCCAACCTTTAATATATGTGTCAATTTCCTTTTCCGCATGATATTGGTCAAGGCAAATATATCTTGTTGAAAAACGATATTCACAAGGTACTGATAATAAATGGGAAAGCATGGCAGGATATGATTCTTGAGGTAATCCGTCCACAGAAATTACAGAAATATATTTATTTCCATAGATTAAACTTGTTCCATTTATTAAATCTTCACTTCCTAAAAGTGCGTCCAAATACATTGGCACATTTGGCACGGCAAAGGGATTTAATTCCCCATCAATACATTGCCTTAAATGAGCAAGCAAATCACTATGTAATATTTTGCCATTTTTATGAAAAAGTTCATATTCTTGAAGCCTATTCATGAATAAAACCACGGATAAAGAACTTTCAATTTCAAGTATGGCTAATTTAAAATACTCCAAACTTTTTTCTAAAAATTTTTCATTGTTTTTATTGGCAATGCTAAATTCAGGTTTATAGGTCAAGGTTAAAAATGTACTTGTGCTATAGCACAAATCAGAACCAAAATATTCACGCCTTTCATCATCAATCATTTGTGATATTTTGTCGGGAAAAAATCCTTTGTCCTTGTTTGGATAGGCTTTTTTTGTGGATCGAATGGCGTCAACATGAAGCATAAAACCTGTGCCAAGTAATTTAATGGCATTTGAAACTTGTCCGCACATGAAAGAAAGCTCATCAAAGGTCGCACTTGCCGTGTCAAGTCCTGTAAATTCCCAACTTGCCAGAAATGAACCATCTTTTTGCAAAACTATGCCCTTATCAATTAAGCAAGCATAGGTTAGCAAGTCGGGCAAGCCTTTGGCTGTATTGCGATATTCTTGTAATTTTAACATTATTTTACCTTAAATCCCTCAATTTTACGCCAAACTGGACTTTTTGCACTATAAAAGCCTTGTTGCTTAATATGTCTCATGAAAACTTTTGACATTATGGGGTCATGTTTCGCCATTTTTCTAAGGGCAAAAATTGCAAATATCCAAAAAACAAGTGCTGAAATTATCCCAATCAAGGTTAATCCACTCATGGCAAGCATAAAAGCAATTAATGCAGATAACATCACTAAATCCTGTTCTGCCCCAAGTAAGTGATTATGCCTATGCAAAGACTGATAAACAATTGCAATTCTAGGTGATTGCATATTCCCTCCTAAATCATTGCTCCTGTAAAGGAAAAGACATTGTTCACAATGGTCGCCGCAGAAGCAATACAAGTTATAGCAAAGACAGTTGATAAAACTTGCTTAAAAGTACCTGAAATATCATCTTTATTCATGACATAATACACACCGCAAAGAGCCATTGCCAAAATTGAAACCCACATACCGGCAGGACCTGTAAGCGTACCGACAACTCTTTCAAGAGGTCCTGAAAATTCCGTGATGGCATTGGTTGCCTTGGCAAGCGTGGGAAGCATGATTAAAACTGCCCACAAGAATGAAATTAAATATTTTTTCCTTGAAACCTTTGCTTTTAAAACTTTTTTTATAAACTTGTTCATAATTATCCTGTTTAATTTCTACTGTATATATCAATAGTTACATAATTTTGACTTTGTAAGTCATATTTTTCAACACTGATTATTTTTGATAATATGCGTTGATTTTCCTTAGTTTTTTCCATAAAAATGATTAAATCTACTGCTCGCCCAATAAGCCTCCTTTTTTCACCATTTCCTGCTTCTTCCACCAATTCTTCAAGTCTTTCAAGGGCTTCGTTTGCACCGTCCGCATGAAAAGTTCCAATTCCCCCCGGGTGTCCTGTATTCCATAATTTTAAAAGTTCAAGAGCTGATCCGTCCCTGACTTCGCCCACCAAAATTCTTTTGGGAGCGTAACGCATACAGATTTTTGTCAAACTTCGCATATCAATCTTGGCAAGTTCAGAAGTTAATAAAAAAACTGTATTTGGGCTTTTGGATTGAAGTTCTGCCGTATCTTCTAAAATTATCAGCCTGTCATCAGGGCATAAATTGTAAAGTTCATTAATCACAGCATTAACAAAGGTTGTCTTTCCCGATGAAGTACCGCCCACCACCATAATGTTTTTACGTTGACTTATGGCGTTTTGAATAATTGGAATAACTTCCTTAGTTATTGTTCCTGCCTCTAAATATTCTGAAAGTGTTATAATTTTATTGGCTTTTTTGCGTATGGTAAATGAGGGAGCCAAAACAATTGGAGGATATGTTCCTTCAAATCTCGATCCGTCCAAAGGAAAAGAACCTTCCACCACAGGATTTTGAGCGTTTACAGTTATATCAAGTGCTGAAGCCACAAGGGATAAAATCAATTTACTTTGATAGATTGGAATATCCCCTATATATTCTTGATTTTTTCCATAGCGTTCAATCCATAATTTACCATCAGGGTTGAGCATGATTTCAATAATTTCTAAATCGTTAAGAGCCGACAAAATCAAATCACCACAGTTATGTTCAAGGTTTTTCAAGAGTCTTTCATTGGCAATATTTTCCAAAATTATTTCCAAATAAGAGTTAAAATGTTAAAAAATGTTGAAGCACCGATAAACACACAAGCATATAAAATATGTTGCCTAAGTGTCATAACTTGCTTGGTTTGTTGTTCATGAATTTTCATAAGCCCTGTAATTGATGCAATTTTTAAAGTATCCTGCACATCTTCCAAAACCTTTTTGCTTGTGGCTAAAATTTCGCTATTAACTCCCTTGGATAACTCACTAAAAAGAGTGCGTAAAGCTTGCAAATAATTGTCTTGTAATTTTTTGTTTTCCCCTAAAAAAGCATTTAAAATTGTTACAATCATCATGGTTGGGTCATCTTCGGGCAGAAAAGTTTTATTTTCTTTACTGATAAGTGCTTGAATTTCTTCAATTGTAAAACCAATGCCGTTTGGAATTTTTTCATTATTTTTCATATCTTGCGATAAAATATTTTTCATATCAATTTCATTATCTAAAGACATTTTTATCTCCTAAGTGAATTGGCATACTTTATAAATAAAAACTTAAATATTATTCATATAATTCGATATATTATAAACAATTTATTTTATAGAATATTTATGAAGATATGCTTAACAAAGATTTGCTTCTTCAACAGATTTTAATAATTGTTTCCAATACTTATTAAGCCTTGAACGCACTGCAATGTGTTTTGAATTTTCCATGGCAACTTTTAATGATTCTTTTTTCATGAAAACCTGCTCCAAGTCTTTGCCGATAAGTTCCTTATTTCCAAAGGGAAGTTCAATAAGAGAATGAATATGATTTTGATAATCCTTATAGCATTGGAATTGTGAAAAAGTTTTCCCCTCAAGCTCAATTGCCCCAAAAAAAGGATTAAGCCAGACCACCAAATTTGAACTTGGAAAATTATCGGCAAGTGAAATAAATCCATTAATAGTATCTTCAATGGCTTGCCCACCTGTAATGACAGTATGAAAAAATATTTGATGTCCAAGTTCTTTTAAAGTTTCAAGCATATCAACATCTTTCATGTAAGAGCCAAGTGAAATAAATGAACTCGCTCCATTATCTACAATCACATGGCTATTTTCGGGGGCAATTGCTAGTTGTTCCAATAAAAAGTCAAAATTACGATTATTAATATTTCCCTCTTCATTCAATAAATTTAGCCTTGTTACTTGAAATTCTTTATAACCTGATAAAGTTGCATTGACAGGATCAGTATCAAAAGCATAAACCAAAAAGTTATAAGAACTAAGAACTTGATACCAAAGAACAGCAATAACAGTTTTCCCTACTCCGCCTTTGCCTTGCAAAATAAAATGAATACTTGCCATTAGAATTTTTCCTGTTTACTTTTTTCAGTAAAAATAAAACTATTTTTATTGTGATAATTTTTTTCCTCTCTCATCTCGTTTTTTTGCTCATCTTTACTTGTTTTTTCTCTGTTGAGTATGGACATTGAATTTTTAATTTCGCTTGTTGCTTTGTCATATCGCAATAATGCCGAAAATGAAGCATAGGAAAGGGTCAATTTTCCCTCTTCTTTCAATTGTTCAAAAACAGCAATTATGGTATGACCTTTTTCTAAAAGACTATAAATTAGAGCTTTATTTGCTAAAAATTCAACTCTGCCTTGACCTGTCCGAATACGATTACTCATAAAGTTATAAATCCTCCCTACTTTAGATTTTTAAGATAATCAAGAAGAGTAATTGATTGATTTTCTGTAATATCAGGTATTTTTTTCTCAGAATAAAGTTCATCAAATAAAATAGTTGCATAACATTCATCGATTTTATTCATCGGCATAAAAAAACTTTTCACCTTTGTAAATATTTTATCTAAAAAATTAGATTTATTTTCCTCTCTAGGCTTAGAAAATTCATAAATCGGTGCTTGTAAGTTTTGAATATTGACTTTTGAATTATTAGTATTTTTAGGAAAATCAATATCTTTCCACCGCATATTTTTTAGAAAATTAACCAATTGAGGGATAAACCTTCCTTGTTCTCTTTGCCAAGAATTTGTATTATAAAAAGTAGTTATTGAATGTTTTATCACTTCAAAACTAGGCAAAGTATTTTTGCAAGATAAAGCAAGCCAAGCCTTGCGAGCAGATTCTTTTGCTTCTTTTTTAGGGTAAATTTCCCATAGCTTTTCAAAATCATGATTGATTTTATCACCCACTCCATATTTTTTATCTTCCTCAAAACTATTTTCTTCTTTTGGGGGATATAGAGGGTTAATTTTATTATTAAAATTATTATTATTAACTTCACTATCAATTTTTGACAGTTCATTATCAATTTTTGATGATAAAGGATTAAATTTTTTTATATTTTCAACCTCAACAGGTGAATAAAGATAAAATCTATCACCTTTTTCTGTTTGTTCTATTTTTACAAAATTTAAAGAAATTAACTGACCAAGCCATGATTTTAAAGTATTAATCGAACAGTTTAGTTTATCTGCCAAGGTACTCTTGGCAGGATAACAAAAATTTTTGTCTCTGGCATAGGAACATAATAAAGTAAATAACATTTTAGCCCCATTACTCAAATCTTTATGGTAAAATATAAAATTTGGAATAATACAACCTCTGGCATCTTTTTGTGGAATAAATATTTGCATTTGTTAGCCCTTTCTTGCAAAAAAAGCGTAAAAAAATAGACCCCAAAATCTTGACAAAAATCAAAAATTCGGATAATGTATATTCATTGTTAGTCCAAACAATATTGGAGTAAAATGAATTGCTCTATTTAAAGCTCACAAAGGTCGAAATTGTGGGCTTTTTACTTTTAAAGCTCTTTGATTAAAAATTTTTAAGTGGCTGACTCATCAGTGCGACTTCACCACAAATCGCAGACAGCAGAAAAGACTGTTTCGTCACTTTTGTGGTCTTGTTACAAAATGTCACAGAGAAATTGTAACAAAAAAGACCTTGTTTCAAAGTTACAAAACAAGTTTTGGTATGATAATTTTTATTGGAATTTTCTTATTGAGATCTATAAAGAAATGAGGATAAATCTGATGACATTTTGTAACAAAATTTGTTACATTTGCACTTAGATTTTTTGTTACATTTGCTGTTACATTTTGGTAGGCTATTAGAGACATTTTCAATTTCTCCTAGCCAAGTAACTACCTGTAATTATTGAGAGCAGACATACCCATGGCGTCCTTTCACGCCGTCAACAGGGGTTCAAATCCCCTTGGGGACGCCAATATTTCCAACTATACTATATTATGTGTAGTTTTTGAAATTGTAGGGCGACAATTTCGTTTACATTTAGGTTGTCATTTTGACCTGATTTTATCCTCTAAAAAGTACCAGTTTTTAGAGGATATTTTTTTTAACAAATTACCCCAAATTTGCAATTTCCATTGCCAAATTTTATCGTCTTAAATGACACTATAAAAGTTAGATTGAGTTGTAACTTTATAGTTTAGTTTAATGGTTATGAATAACATTCTTGTCCATCTGTAAAGTCTAACAAATTTCCTACCATTTGACCAATTCTACTTCCACCAAGTGCCGATAGTATTCCATCTTGTTTAGTATATAGCCCTGCACTTTTGGTATAGATGTCAGTTGTAGTTGCTCGATAATGCCCCATTAAAATTTGGGCATCATTAAGACCCGACTCTGCAAATGTAATAGAAGCACACTTATGCCTTATGGCATGGAAGCCAAATTCTTTAACTCCTGCCTTTTCACATAAATTTCTCATAAAACGCATTCTTTGAGTAAAAGGTTTGCCCATACTACTTTCACAATGAGTTTGCATAAACACATTGTCAACATCACAAGGACGTTCTTTTTTCCACCAAGTTAATGCTCTTACAAGTTCAGGGTGCATTTGTAACCAACGCACTCTTTTTTGTCCATTACCTGCTTTATTATCTGATAAGCGGATTTTTTCTTCATCAAGATTGACATCTTGCCATTGCAATTTAAATATTTCCCCTCGCCTTGCTCCTGTAAAATAGAGAGTAAGAAGTAATATTAAATCTTGCCCTGTAGCTTGTTGTAAAACCTTGATTACATCTTCCTCGGGTGGAACATATCTGTCATGATGTTCTTTAGCAAAAGGACGCACCTTGTAAAACGGTGAAATTCCTTGAGGAAAATCATCAATAAAATCAGAACCCCAAGCCCATGCCGCCAAAATATTTTTACGATATTTATTGGCAACATTGCCACCTTTTTCATCATTTATTTCTGATAAAAAGTCATAAGCTTTTGCAGGGGTAATTGAATCAATTGATTGTACATCATCATCTTCACAAAAATTATAGAAATTTCGCATTACTGTTTGCTTTTCTACAAGAGTTTTATGACTCATAGTCCGCTTAACATGCTCAAGATATTTTTCTCCCCATTTTGTCAAAGTATCCATTTTTGCAGTATTTAATTGCTTATAGGAATTTTTTTGTACAATAGGTTGTTTTACTTCATCTTGAATACTTATTTCTACTTCTTTTTGAACTTCAATAGACAGTTCTTGCTCTGACAAGGCTTTTTGCTCAGCCTCTATTTGTTTAATAATCAGAGCTTCTTGTTCTGCTTCAAAAAGTTTTTCAGCAAGATTTTTTTGTTCTTCTTCTTGTCTTTTTAAAAACTCAATTGCTTGAGCTTTATGTAATTGCTTTAAATTATCAGCCTTTTGGTCTTCCTCAAGATTTTTTAAAGCAATAGCTTCTTTTCCGGCTTTCCAAGATTTCAAAACAAAAGCTTTTTGATCATTTTGAAATGATTTTAGAGAAATTTCTCTTTGTTCATCTTCAAATGTTTGTAAAGCTACTGCTTTTTGTGCATCTTCCCATGCTTTTGCTTGTCTCCAAGATTGACCGTATTTTTTTCCGGCAGGAAACAACTTACAAGCAATTTGCTTACCGTGTACTATGGCTCTTGCCAGCCACTTATTTCCTTTATCTGTTCTTAGACTTGGCATTGCTAACTCCGTCATAATAGCATTAAACTATTGGCGACATTAGTAGCTAATACCCCTCAGTAGAGGTAATACTACTTTTTTTATTGTTTTTAAGCAAGTATAAATAATAATATAAATGATGACTTTCAAATTATAATTATATAAATTTACATGCTTATAGTGAACTTAATATAAACTTAAATACTTATAAACTAACTGACATATATTTTCACAATAATTCATTCCTAACATGATTTCCCTATGATCTTTTACTGTACTTTCCGTAATTCCAATTTGTTTTGCAATTTCTTTGGAAGTAAAGCCTTGGATGATTAGTAAAAATATTTGTTTTCCACGTTTTGTAAGTTTTATATGTTTTAGCGACTTTTTGTCATTGTCACATAATTTACATATCATTTCAGGTGTATTCCTTACGCCAAGGACTTTGCGAATACTTGCTAAATGTTTTTTAAATGCTTTTTCTTTGATATGACATAATTTTGCTACCTCTTTTAGTTGACCTTCCATAACAAGCATTGCAATTTTTTGTTGCCTCTTAGTCAATTTTTCCATGGATAATCCTTTAATAAGTATTTCAAAACAAATTTTAAAAAATTGTTTGTCTATACTTAGCAAAGAACATCTAGGTAGCGTATCGGTCTAAAGTTACCTTTTTTAAACTTTTTTCAAAAAATTTTATAAATATTTTTAAATATTCAATAAAATTTTTGAAATTTTTTGAAATATAAGTATTTTTATAAAATATTCATAAAAAAAAATGTAAAACAATAATAAATACAATAAATTATAATTTAAAAATAAATTTAAAAATATTTTTTAAAAACTTATTTGAATACATTTAGCAAAAAAAATTATTATTGTGTACTGGTCGAAAGTCTCCTTTTTGTACTTTTTTTCAAAAAATTTTATATTTTTTATAAAAATAGCTATAATAATTATATTTTATTAAATTATAAAATAGTTAGATTTAATAAATATTCATTCCATTGCAAATAATTGCTGAGTAATTATTTCAATAAAAAGTGCTTTTTGAACACTTGTGAGCAAGGTTCTTTAAAATATTCCCTAAAAGACACATAAATACATATAGCAAAAATAAATTATATTGTGTACTGGTCGAAAGTCTCCTTTTTGAAAGTTTTTTCAAAAAAAACTTAAAATATTCATCAGAAATATGAAATTTCTATAATAATAAATGATAGTTATTTATATTTATTAAAAATATTATTTTTTTAAATAAATTTTTAATAAAATTTAATAAAACATAGCCAAAAATATAAATTTTATGTGAAACTTTGATATGTTATATAAATTTTAAGAATTTAATAAAAATATTAGTTCTGCTTAGTTTATAAAAAAAATGCTAAAACCATTAAAAATTTTAGATGTTTTAATTTTTGCAAACTGTTTTGGTGCAAATGTAAAAAAAATAATAATATAAATAGATTGTAGTAAGATTTAGTTGATTATAACTATGAAAATCGGTCTAAAGTCTACTTTTTTGCTATTTATTTGAAAATAATTGAATATAAATGAAAATCATTTAAAATACTTTTAAAACATTTTAAAAAATATTTTTTTGAATAAAAACTAAACTAAATTCAGTGAAACTCAGTGAAACTTTATAAATAAATTTAATTTATTGAAGAAAAAGAAAACATTTTAAAAATCATTAAAAAATCAAGTTCAGCTGAATTTGTAAAGAAAATTTTAGGAAAAACGAAAGGCAGGACAGATAAAGTACAGGTACAAAAAACCTGACTTTATATCCTGCTCCCTCTACCGATTGTTAGGGGGAGTTTGCCTTATTCGCTAAAGCTCAACGGTAGGGAAATAATGCAAAAAGAGAAAAGAAAACGCAAAAATATGATGTGTGTTTATGTTACTGATGAAGAATATCAAGAAATTATTAATTCAAGCGAACAAGCAGGGCTTTCCGTTTCTACTTTTGCTCGTAATGTTTGCCTTGGCTATAAAGTTGGAAGCAAGGCTGATATTCTTGCCAGAAAAGAACTTAGAGAAGTAAATGCAGACTTGGGACGACTTGGAGGTCTTTTAAAACTTGCCATTACAGAAGAAAATAGACCAAGAATAAATTTTTTACTCAATGATATTACAAAGATAAAAAATTTACTTAAAGTAAAGATTGAGAGAATTTAGTATTTCCGAAGGAATTGCTAAGTCTACTGCGACAGCAGGAAGCCACAGCTGAGGCGTAAGTGCAATTTATTTGAACGTTAAACGCCGAAGCAAGTGTATTGAGGTTCTTATATGATAAGTAAAAAAGTAGATTGTAAGCCAGAAAATGACAATTATAAAAGGTTAGCAAGATACATTGCAGACGCAAATCACGGCAATGAAAAATGTTTGCTGACTTGGTGCGTAAATTGTGATGGAAGTGACAATGATTATAACTTAGCAATTAAGGAAATTGAAGATATTCAAGCTTTAAACTATCGAACTGAAAAAGAAAAGACATATCATTTGCTTATTAGTTTTAGAATTGAGGACGAAGAAAAGTTAACTCAGGAAGATTTTAAAGATATAGAAGAAGATTTCGCCAAAACCTTGGGATTTCAAGAGCATCAAAGACATTGTGGAGTTCACATTAATACTGATAATTTGCATATTCACATAGCTTACAATATGATACACCCAAAAAAACTTACAAGGCACGAACCCTTTGGAGATTATTACAAGCGTGATAAGCTCTGTCGTGAACTTGAGAAAAAATATAATCTTTCGATAGACAATGGACTTGATAATTCAGGAACTACCCTAAAATTGTCTGCCCAATCAGCCACCAAGGAAAGTTTAAGCGGTGAAGAAAGTTTTGAGCGATATTTAATGGATAGGCATGACAAGCTAATGGAATTGATTGATAAAAGCAAAGCATGGGAAGATGTCCATCATGCTTTTGCCCTATACGGACTTGAAATAAAACAAAGGGCAAATGGCTTGGCAATCAAAAACCATAAGGGTAAACAGAGCATTAAAGCCAGTGCTTTTGATAGGGAAATTTCCTATAAAAAAATGACAGAACGCTTTGGAATATATATTCCAATCAAAGGCAACTATAAAGCAAAAGATTGGTATAAGAAAAAGCCTTTACAAAATGATTTTTCAAGCGAACTTTGGAAAGAATTTGTCAAAGAAAGCAGAATGATAGAAATTGAAGCCATAAAGGAAAAATGGTATAGGGAAAAAGTCAGAATTACAGGGCTTACAGTCAGCCGTAAGAATAGATTTGACTTGCTGAAAAGAGCAAGGCTAAGAGAAAGCATGGAAATCAATCAATTTAGGCAAAATTCATCATTAAATCATCAAAATTGGCTTGATTTTTTGAGAAATAAAGCCTTAAACGGCAACGAAAAAGCTTTGGAAATTTTGAGAAGAAATTCAAAAGAAAATAATTGGGAAAATAATACTGAAAATAACCCAAATGATAAAAGTATTAACTCCCCTACAATTCAAATTCGTGTTAACGAAAAGCACCTAAAATCATTACAACAAAGTCAAGAACAATACTTGGTAAAAGAACAAATTTATAGTTTAGATATAAATTCCAAAACAAAAAAAACATTAATTGCTGTTGCAAATATGCAAAAAATTACAGATGAAAAATTCACCTATAAAATCAGCCGTAAAGGAGCAATTATCTTTATGTTTGAAAATGGAGCAAAAATAATAGATGAGGGCAAAACTATTCATCATAATAATAAATCTGTTGAAATAGCAAAATCTTACAAGGAACTAAAATTCCATAATAAAGTCAATGCACAACACATAACCAATGAGAAACCCACATTATCACGCTAATATCAACTCTACCCTGTCCTTAACTTCGCTTCGCGATTTCGCCTGTACATTTTTCATCGATTTTACTTTGTAAAATCCATAAAAAAAGCAGGCGACAATAATTTAAAAGACAATAAATTTAATATGTTATTATTTAATAAGTATGGAATAGATAAAATTATTCTTTCATACTCATAACTTTTACAGTTGTTGCAATAAGATCAACAATTGCTTCTTGCCCTTGTGGTGATACATCTTTTATTAAATTTTCAATAATTTTTGCACGTTCTGAAGTAAACTCTTCTTCTGAATGAAAAAGGTAAGGCACTGAACAATTTAAATGTTGTGCTATATCAGCTAATCTACTCATTTTGGGAGCAATCATTCCTTTTTCAATACGCATCATAGAATTTACAGTAATATTTAGTTTATTTGCAAGTTCGTTTTGCCCAATACCAAGCCTCTTGCGTTGTAACACGATATTATTACCTATTGTTATCGCTAATTGATCTTTTGACATGTTCACCCCATAAAAAAATTTAAAATAAATTATACTAATTTGCTTTTTTATGAAATGTGATTATTAAGTAATTTATATTCGTATAAAGGTTATTTTAATTTATTTTCTATATAGTGTGGGTGATTTGTGAAATTTTTTGTATATTGTAAATATGTTATATTATTTTCAACAATTTTATTTACTTTTGAAACTACTTTTGCACAAAACAACTCAATCACATCATTTTCAGAAGCAAAAAACATTCTTGAAGAAATAATCTATTCCTCAGACGAGGAACGTATCACCTTGTATTGCCAAGCAAAGTTTGATGAAAATAAAAATGTAATACTTCCTGATGGGTTTATAGCAAATAAATATTTAAATCGGATTGGAAAAATAGAATGGGAACACGTTGTGCCGGTGGAAAACTTTGGACGTACTTTTCCCGAATGGCGTGACGGTCACCCTTTATGTGTTGATAAAAGAGGAAATCCTTTTAAAGGAAGAAGATGTGCTGAATTGGTAAATGAAGAATTTAGAATAATGGCGTCAGATTTACATAACCTCTACCCTGCCATTGGTGCTGTAAATGCAAGCAGAAGCAATTATAATTTTGCTATGCTTCCCCATGTAAAATCAGACTTCGGAACATGCGAAACGAAAATTGATAATCGAAAAGTCGAACCACCTGAACATGCAAGGGGAAAAATCGCCAGAGCATACCTTTACATGGAAAATACCTACCCACGATATAAAATGAGTAAACAGCAAAGGCAATTAATGAAAGCTTGGAATAAAATGTATCCACCAACAAAATGGGAGCTTAAAAGAAATGAAAGAATTAAGGTTGTACAGGGTAAATGAAATATATTAGGCAGGTTATCAACTTAATCAGCATTAACTTAAACATAACATCAGTTCCCTATAGACTTTTTCGATTCGTGATTTTGTCTGCTTTTTGTGATTTTTTTGCATAAACCTTGCAAGTAAATCCATAAAAGCCTTGGCGACTTAAGTCTATAGTAACAATATTTTTATAGCTATAGTAATATAGTTTGGTATTATTAATGATAATTTTTAAATATATACCTGTCTAAGTATCTGTTAGCATAATAAAATTACACTATGTCTACGAAATGAGGACTACTTCTGTTGAACAGTTTTCTGAAAGTAATTGATTTACTAGAGACTTTTTGCTATATTTTTATTCTACTTGCTAGTTTTTTATAAATCTGATATGTTTTTTGTAAGTATTTTTGAAATAATATAAATTTATAATATGTGGGACGTTTTTATGGATCAACATCATAATGAAAGTCAATTAGTTTTAAAATCAATTAGTGAACTAATGAATAATACCTTTATTATCCAGACTTATCAACGAGGATACCGGTGGACAAAAATTCAAGTAGAACAACTACTAAGTGATATAAATGAGTTTGCAAATAAAAAAAACAAACAAAAAAATGAATTCTATTGTCTTCAACCTATTGTTGTAAAAAAACTTGATGAAAATAAATATGAAGTTATTGATGGTCAACAGCGTTTAACTACATTATATATACTTTTGAAGTATTTTGAAAACAAGCGTGAGGAAGATTACTATGACACTTCTCTATTTTCGATAGAATATGTTTCTAGAGCTGAGTCAAAAAAGTTTCTGGAAAATATTAAAGTAGCTCAAAATCATGAAGATTTTATTGATTTTTACTTTCTTAAACAGGCTTACATTTCAATTGAAAACTGGTTTAAAATCAATAAAGACAAAGTAGTAAGGAGTAGGTTTTTGGAAGTCCTTATTCAAAGAGAAATAGAAAATCACTCTGGTATAGAAGTTGATATAGCTAATAACCTTAGAGTTATTTGGTATGAAGTGCCTTTAGAGGAATCAAGTTCTTCAATCGATATTTTTACAAGGTTAAATATAGGTAAAATTTCTCTAACCAATGCAGAATTGATTAAAGCTACCCTGTTACAAAGAAGTAATTTAAGTAATAGCGACTCCGTTGCACGTTTAAAGCAAATACAAATTGCAACAGAATGGGATTTGATTGAAAAAAGATTACAAGATGATTCTTTTTGGTTTTTTATTTATAATACAAGAAATTTTTTTCAATATGAGAATAGAATTGAATATATTTTTGATTTGATAAAAAACAGAACCCCAGATAAAGAAAAACTATTTACCTTTTTAGAACTTTATAATGATCTAATATATAAATCCTTATCAATTGACCAGATTTGGAATCAGATAAAGTCATATTTTTTGATTTTAGAAGAATGGTATAGTGATAATGAATTATACCATTATGTTGGTTTTTTAATTGACTCTGCTACAACGTCCGATAACACTTCCAGAAGCATTATTAACGAACTCAAAACACAATCAGTTACTATGACAAAAGAAGAGTTTAAAAATAACTATATCTTTAAAAAAATTGCTGATGAATTGAGGTGTGAAAATGGAATCGAGGAAATCTCCTATGGAGATCCTAAAATAAAAAAAATACTATTAATGTTTAACATCCAAACAATCTTAGAAACCCAAAAATCAGATATGCGTTTTCCGTTTTATAAGTATAAAAATGATAACTGGGAAATAGAGCACGTGTCATCACAAACAGATAAAATACTGACTAATCTTAAGCAGAAAGAGGCATGGCGTGATGATATGCTCATTTTCTTCTTCGGAAATATTCAAGAAGAGATAGATTATAAAAATTATATCGATATGCTTGAAAAAAAAGAGTCAAAAGACATTGCTAAAATAAATATTTGTAGGCAACTTTTAGTATTAAAAGACAATAATGTCCTACATGAAAATACTTTTGAGCAATGTTTCAACGACATTCATAAATACTTCAATGACAATGAAAAGCTTGAGGATAAAGATGGAATAGGTAACTTAACACTATTAGATGCTCAGACTAATAGAAGCTACAAAAATTCCTTTTACCCAAGCAAAAGACAGAAAATCATCGAAAATGATAAAAGAGGACTTTTTATTCCTATTGCAACAAAAAACCTTTTTTTAAAATACTATTCTACGCAACTTGATGATGTTATGTTTTGGAAAAAGCAAGATTTCAAAGATTATGTATCTGCTATCAAGAAGACTTTAAAATCATTCTTATGTGAGGAAGAAAATAATGTATAATAATTCATGCTTAGGAGAACGTTTATCTTTTTATCAATTAATTGCAGAAAAAAAATATAAAATAAAAATCCCTATTATTCAAAGAGATTATGCTCAAGGACGTAGTTCAACCAAGGAAATACGAACTACTTTTTTAAAAGCATTAAAGGGATACTTAGAAGAGGACATCCCATTTAGAGATCTTGATTTTGTGTATGGAAGTATTTTATCAGATGGAGAATGTAATAATTTTATACCGCTTGATGGGCAACAACGCTTAACAACTCTTTTCTTGCTTCATTGGTATTTTTATCAACAAAGTACTGATGAAATAAAGAAAAATGATTTTTACAATGCAATTTTTCAAAATAACGAATCTATGTTTACTTACGAAACTCGTGTAAGTTCATCAGATTTTTGCAATGCACTGGTTAGTAACATAGTTGAAATAACTTCTACTAAATCACTTTCTGCTACAATAATGAATTATTCGTGGTTTTACTTATCTTGGAAATATGACCCTACAGTACAATCCATGCTTAGAATGCTTGATGAAATTCAAATTATTTTTACTGATTGTAAAAAATATTTTGAAAAATTACTAGATACAAAAAAGCCTATTATTACTTTTTTATTTCTCAACTTAGAAGATTTTAAACTTACGGATGAACTTTATATAAAAATGAACTCAAGAGGTAAACCTCTTACTGATTTTGAAAATTTTAAGGCAAAGTTTGAGCAATACCTTGAAGGTATTTCAACATCTAGAGAATTTACATTAAATTGTGATGAAAGAATTAAACAAGTATCACTCAATGAATATTTTTCTTATAATATTGATACAAAGTGGTCATATCTTTTTTGGAATTATAGAGATGAAAACAGTCAAACCTTTGATAATGAGTTGATGAACTTTATAAGGGTAATTTTTACCTATCAGTATGCATTGGATTCAGATATAAAAGAAGAAGAAAATTATTTAGATCAACTGCTAGGTTCAAGAGTTCAAGAGAGCTATTCTGCGAACTTTACATATCATACTTTTGAAGATTGTAACGCTTTATCTGAAGAAGGAGTTTTATTTCTGATTGATTGCCTTGATATCCTTTCTAATGAATATGAAGAAATTAAAGTTTACTTAAAAAATGAATATTTCTACAATGAAAAAAGTGCCTTTAATAATGCTATTCATCATAGTTTTGAGAGCTACCATAAGAGAATCATGTTTTACGCATACCTCGCCTTTCTGATTTATCACAAAGGAGAAATTATTGGTCTTGAAGATTGGATGAGAGTCATTCATAATTTAACACATCCAGAAAACACCATTATTGATGCTTCAAATGAATTTTCATTAGCGTTAAAAGAAGTTACTAAACTTTTATCACAAAGCAATAATATTCTTGAATATCTGAAAACAGATCCTAAAATACAAAGATTCTTGCCAGTTCAAGTGTTAGAAGAAAAAATAAAATCCCATTTAATTACAAAAGGTAATCATTGGAAGCAATCAATTGAAAATTTAGAGCAACATTCTTACTTTAATGGACAAATTGGTTTTATATTATATTTCTCTGGAATAATTACATATTATCAAGAAAATACAAATAATTGTAATTGGTCTAATAATGAAGACAATGAATATTATGCAAAATTTTTAGATTATGCAGAAAAAGCTTCTTTTGTATTTGCTGGAACACATGAAAAACGCCAAAATAATGAAGATTATATTTTTGAACGAGCTGTTTTGACTAAGGGAGAGTATTTTGCTAAACATAGCGATGGTATAAGGCAAAACACTCTAACTTCTAGCAAAGGTGGAAACACAAAACGTGATTACAGTTGGAAAAGACATTTACGAATTTCAGAGAATTCTTCAAGTCAAGAGCCCTGTATTGCACTTGTGCAACAAGTATTTGATGATAAAAGATGTAACAAAACTTTAATGCGTGAAAGTTTAGAGCTAATTTGTAAAGATAGAACAGAAACTTGGCGTGATATTTTCATTGTTGAACCTAAAATCTTTAATTATTGTACGCAAGGATTTATAAGGTATGAAAATACTAACTCTATTCTAGTTTATGGGCAGTCTCAATCTAATCATTATCATGCAGAATTATATACATATTATTTATGGAAACATAGTATTGAACCTCAAACTTCATTAAATGAACAAAGTGTATATTCAATTTTTGAAAATGTAGAATATTATCAATCAAAAAGCATTGATGATTCTCCTGCAGTCTCACTTGAAGGATTTGTTTATGACAATGAAACTTACGATATATACATATATCACTACTTTTGTTATGAATCTTCGCGTGCTATATATGAAATAACCTTTAACCAAAGAGATGAAGAGACAGTTATAGTAGATAATATTCCACAAAACTTATTGAAAATTCTTATAGATTTAAACTTTTATTATAAAGAAGAACAAAATGAATCAGGCCAAGAAAATAATTTATGGACTATACAACTAAGTAATAATGAGTTTTCTGGAATATTTAATTTGCTGTTATCTAGGTTAAACGAATTAATCACAGATTAAATAGATATTCATTGACGGCAATAAACTTATTTTATGCTAAAAATTTTTAAGGTTTTACATAAAAAATACGATTTAGTGCAAAATTGATAAAATCTGATTGTCGGTAAACTTAGAATCTTTCATGAAAAATATCCTGATAAATGCCTATCAGATTTTCTACTAAAATGTACTACTTCTTTTTGGGGAAGTATTACCGTAGAAATCTGATTATATTATAAAATAATATCAAATTTCCGTTTTGTGTAAATACTTGACTTTTGTGTCCACAAAGTACTATTATATAGTCCGTAAAGGAGCTTATATGAATAAGAAAATTGGTAGACCAACAACAAGTTTAAAGGAAAAAACTATAAAATTTCGAGCAGATGAAGAGTTTCAGGCAAAACTTGATTTTTGCTCAAACCAAATAAAGCTTAATAAATCTGAAACATTAAGACAGTGTCTTGATATATTATATACTCAGCTAAAAGCACAATCCTATAAGTCGGAAAGTTATGAAATCAATTAAAAAAAATACATATATCTCTCTCTTTAGTAGTGCTGGTGTGGGGTGTTTTGGCTTTAAAGAGGAAGGGTTTGAATGTGTAGCTACAAACGAGCTTATTCTTCGTAGGCTTGAAATTCAAAAATTTAATAATAAGTGCAAGTATTCCACTGGCTATATTTGTGGTGATATAACTAATCCAACAACAAAAGAAGCACTATTTACTGAAATAGCTTTATGGAAAAAGAATGAGTCAATTTCACAAATTGATGTAGTGATAGCAACCCCACCATGTCAGGGAATGTCAGTTGCTAATCATAAAAAATCAGATAATGAAATTGCCAGAAACTCACTGGTAGTTGAATCAATAAAAGTAATACTTGAAGTAAAGCCAAAATTCTTTATTTTTGAAAACGTTCCAGCCTTCATGAAAACAGTCTGTACAGATCTAAATGGTGTTGAAAAACCTATTTCTGAAGCAATCAATGCAAACTTAGGCAGAAACTATTCCTATATTGCTAAAATAATAAATTTCAAGGATTATGGTGCATGCTCTAGTAGGCAAAGAGCCCTTGTAATTGGCGTTTCAAAAGAACTTTCAGATAATATTTCTCCTTATGAACTTTTCCCTGAAGTTGTTGCAGAGCCAACTCTTCGTGATGTTATTGGCGATATGAAACCACTTTTAAACTTTGGCGAAATTGATACTGATGATTTTTATCACGGATTTAGAGTATATCCTGAACACATGAGGGCATGGATACAAGATTTACAAGAGGGTGAATCTGCTTTTGATAATAAAGATGACACAAAAAAACCTCATCAAATAATTGAGGGTAAACTAGTTATCAATCAACAGAAGAATGCAGATAAATACAGAAGGCAATTATGGGATAAAGTTGGACCATGTATCCATACTCGTAATGACCAATTAGCAAGTCAAAATACTGTTCACCCATCAGATGATAGGGTTTTCAGCATTCGTGAACTCATGAAGATGATGACTATTCCAAACCATTTTAAATGGCTTGATACTGAGCTTGATGTTTTAAATAACCTGAGTTTTGACGAAAAAAAGAAACTACTAAAAAAAGAAGAAATGAAAATTCGCCAATCTCTTGGTGAAGCCGTTCCTACTGCAATATTTAAGGCGATTGCTAAAAAAATCAATAAAAGCCTTGGTGTAAATAATCTAAAGACAGCAGAAGTCGGAAAATTAGTCAGCGAATATGATTTCTCGAACTCTGTTGAATTAATTGATTTTATAAATAAAAATTCTAATAATTTGTCCTTGACTACTCTTGGAGAAATTGCAGAGCTTTCTAACACCAAAAGAACAGACAATGGCGCATTTTTTACAAATAAAACTTTGATTACTAAGATATTAGATAATATCCCTGATACGGATAAAGAAGTAATAAGAATACTTGAACCATCTGCAGGTGTTGGGAACTTTATCCCATTAATTTGGGAAAAATTTGGTGATAAAACTCTTATTATCGATGTACTTGATATTGATAGTAAAAGTATTGAAGTTTGTAAAACTTTGCTAGAGAAGCATAGTATACCCTCAAATGTCACTATCAACTATATTACTGCGGATTTCTTACTCCATGACTTTGAAAGCTCAAAAGATGGTTATCTTTATGATTATATCATAGGCAATCCACCTTTTTATAAGATGAAGTCAAGTGATGAAAAATTAACACTTTATAGAACAAAAGCCATAAACAAATCAACTACAAACATTTGTTCTTTCTTCTTAGACAAGACTCTGTCACTTGCAAACTATATTGCAATAGTCTTTCCTAAATTTATATTGAATACGCCTGAGTTTGAAGTATCGAGAAAGACCTTATCTAAAAAAGCTGTTGAATGTATTATCGATTTTGGAGAAAAAGGCTTCCCCGGTGTTTTGGTTGAAACTGTAGCCTTGCATATAAATAATGATGAAAAACCCAAGCAAACAAAAGTCATATCGGTAACGAAAAACATTGAAATTGTTCAAGAACAAAAGTATATTTTTGATTCCAATCTCCCATACTGGGTCATTTATCGAAATGAATTATTTGATGAAGTTTGTTGCAAATTAGATTTTGATGTTTTCAAAGTTTTTAGAGATAGACAAATGGTAAATAAGCATCTAAGCCCAACTGGAGATATTCGAGTTATCAAGTCAAGAAATATTGACGATACGGGAACAAATATTCTTGATATTCAAGATTATGACTCCTATACTTCTGCTGACATAGTTTCTTCTATGGCGGTTTATAATTACCTAGAGGCTGATGACGTTTATCTTACCCCTAATATGACATATAAGCCACGAGTTATGAAAAAACCAAAAGGGATTTTAGTAAATGGCTCTGTTGCAATATTAATTCCCAAAGATGGCATATCACCGACAGATGAACAGTTGAAATACTTTTCTTCAGATGAATATCGAGAATTTTATCAAATTGCGAGAAATTACCAAACTCGTTCACTAAATGTTGACGCCTGTTCAGTATATTTCTATGGTTTATTGCGTACAAATTTAAAGGTTCAGCCAATTCTTGAAAAACCAAAAGACCCTCATTTTGAACATCAATTTTCCTTACTCGCTTATTGCAAAGAGGTAGTATAAATGTTGACACAGCAAGATATTATAGATTTTTGTGATTTGCACGACTACGATATTCGCAAAAGCGGTAACGGGCGATGGATTGACCAAAAATGTACTCCTGATGTAGTAACGACAATAGCTGACTGCATTGTTGATTATTCAAATCACAACCCCGATGAATCGTTTACATCGCTAGATATTTGGAATGCTAAATATACGGTTGAAAATGTTCAGGCAGTTTTCAAGAAGCCAGATGTTCAAAGTTCTGCTGCTAAAAATGAATACGACAAATTCTTTCAACAACCAATGGAAATGTTGGCAAATGCGAAAGTTTTGATAAAGCAAAAACAAGGCAACAAAAACATCTACACAGTCAATAATAAAGAGATTCTTGAATACATAGCTTTGCGCGAAAAAAATGCTCTTTTCTTCTTGAAAGCCTATATTGAGAAAGTTCTTTCAGATAGTAATTTACTTTCTACATTTGATGATTTCTTTGTAGAACAAAGTCAAAAATCCTATAAAAGGCTTAAAGACTCATTTAGTGGTTTCACAATTCAATACACTAAAATTAATGGAGAAACAGAATGTGGGCGTATCTTTACGAAAGTCATAAATCCATTGGCTTACTTTAAAAATCTTAAAGGTACTCAAAAAGGGCACTTATCAAAAGACATTATTTCGCTTGATATGCTCATGTACAACAGAAACAACTTTCGTGATATTTATGCAGATAAGCCTAAAGGAGTTACCCGAAAAGAATACGCAGTGACAAATCCAGTTCAAGTAAATGAGGCATATTATAAGTATCAATCCATAAAAGCTAAAAGATACTTACGTGCATTTAATGATGAGTACAGAAGCTCGTTAACCGAACATTTAGAAGAAGCTCACTTAGCAGATAAGGCTATTCACATGCACCATATCTTTCCCGAAGCTGAGTTCCCTGAAATCTCATTTTTCCTTGAAAATATAATTGCTCTAACGCCAACACAGCATTATAATTATGCTCATCCAGATGGTAGAACGCAAGAAATTGATGAACAATATCAACATTTATTACTTTTATCAAAAGCTGATAGGATACAAGAGAACTTAGAAAGCACAACTCAAGAGCATATCTATGAGTTTGGAAAATTCACCTATGTACTCAATGTTGGGCTTGATGATGACGATTTCCTTGAAATTACAGATATGGATTTTGGCGATGTAATCAATGCAATAAATATGCATTATGTGTAACTGGTTAACTTTTTTTAAAAAGGAGAATTTATTATGTATCGATCAACTTTTGGCAAAAAATCTCAAATTAATTTTGAAAGTAACGGGCGTACTCCTCAGCAAGGTGAGCAAAAATACTATAAACTGCTTGGCTATTTAGCTAAGTCAGACGGTAGTACATCAATACACTGGGAACATAATGAAGACCAAGGGGCATGGGGAAGTGAGGGACGTATTCACTTTATCGAAGAAGATGTACACTTTACAGATTCATTATCGCATACGGCTGGACGACAAGGTATAGACAGCCGTGTGAACTGCAATGATTTTGTGAAAAACATAGTACAAAACCATAAATTTGTTATGGGGGGAAATCAAAACTACAATGATATTGTAGATACGATACCAGATGACTTCATTCAAGATTTTGAAGAAGGATATAAACTATAACAATAGTAGAGGGGTGTTGTCTTGATTAAAAAAATTAAAAAAATCCAAAAAGGCATACTTGCCGTTAATAGCGATATAACACTTGAAAAATATAGCTTGATTTTTGGTTACAACGGTTCAGGAAAGACAACACTCGCAAAATCTTTCTACAATATAGAAGAAAACGGTATTATAGAAAATCAAGAATATAAATTTGAAACGGTTGATAGTAATTTACCATATTTACGAGTTTTTTATGGTGAAGATTACATTGAAAACAATATCGTAGCGGATAAGTTAAATCCTATAAGATTTGCAATTGGTACAGACTTAGCTGACAAAAAGGCTGAACGTGATAGACTTACTGAGGTATTAGAAAAAGTAGATACAAAAGTTAATGAACTTTTAAATAAAAGTCGTCAGCTTATAAACGAAAACAATAATCTTAAGACTAGTAACGCAAAAATTATCAAAGAATCTCTTGGAATTCCTGCTTATATCCGTAACACTTTAGAAAAAGATATTCTAACAAATAGTCAAGTAATTTCTGAAATACTGAATTATACAGAAGAAGAAAAAGAAAAGAAAGAAAAAGCAAATAGGATTGTTTTCAACAACAAACAAAATACTCAGAGCATAACACCTATAAAAGAAATTTCTTTATTTCTTCCGGTAAAAGAACAGCAAAGATTAACCACCTTACTCAATCAAAAATTTTCACAACCAGAAGATTTTAGTGCTCTATTTATAAGAATCAAAGCCGAATATGAAAAAGATGGAAATTTTGAGTTTCAAGAGTTTATTCAAAAAGGATTAAGATTTAAACATCACCAAGATGAAAAAATATGTCCATTTTGCTTTCAGAACTTAGGAGAGCTTTTCAATAACTTTTCTGATTATTTCAACAATCAAGTGACTAGTCACATTATAGAGCTAGATAAACTGAAGTCTAGTGTGGTATCAATTAAGCATAATATTAATTCTTTCCTAATATCATTTCCCGAACTCCACCTTTTTTTTCATGATGAGCATAGCGATATAGAGAAAATACGTCTTGCGTGTAAAATATATGCTACCGAACAAATAAAACAACTTGATGAGTTAAATAATTTAATCGAGCAAAAAATTAAAAATCCATATCTTCAAAAAATATTTACTATAGTAGATAGTGGAAAGAATTTAGAAGAATTCAGAAACACTATAAACCAATTTAACTCAAAAATTGAAAGGCATAATTTACGTGTCAATTCTTTTGAAAAAGAAAGAGAGAAAGCTAGAATTTGGCTTGTTTCTTATTATATTGCCCCTATTGTGTCTGTGCTTAATTCAAATACAGCTCGTTCTAGGAAATATACTCTAGCAATAGATAAAATTAACAATGCTATCATAAGTCTTAAAGATCAGCTTTTAGTAGTTGAGAAAGATTTAATTGACTACAAAGCACCAATATATGAATACAATCAAAACTTGCGAAGGATTTTAGGGCGTGCTGATATAACTATTGATTATTTGGAAGATAAAAACAGCTATATTCTGAAGCGTCATGATAAAACGGTAGAATGGAAATCTTTTAGTGAAGGTGAAAAAACTGTACTTGCAATAACACACTTCATTCTTTCATTAAAAGATGAAAAAAACAATCGCAAAATTCAAGACTGTATAGTTGTCATTGATGATCCAATATGTAGCCTAGATACAAATTCAATATTTGCTATTTATGCATTCCTCAAGAGGGAATTAAAAGATACAAAACAACTCATTATATTAACACATCATTTCTACTTTTTAAAGATTACACAAAACTGGTTTAAATATGCGGATGGAAGTAAAACTTTCTTATTCATTGAAAGGGAAAGAAATATTTCTAATATTATAAAACTGCCTGATTATTTAAAAAACTATGAGTCTGAATACCAATATTTGTTTGATAAATTACAAAAACTAAAATCTTCCACACTTTGCTACGAAGATTGTATTTCACTTCCTAATGATTGCCGTAAGCTCTTAGAAAGTGTATCTGTTTTCCTCTTTCCATTTTTTGAAAGAAAACACGATGAGAGGATTATTGCTATACGAAAATTAATCAGTAATACTTATACAGGAAATAAAGAAGAGCTTGAATTGTGTTTAGATTATGTTTATAGAAATTCAAACACGGAAAGCCATTTACAACTTTTTGATGATTCACTTTACTTTCATAACAACCCTGAAGAAGCTAAGAAGCTTATTGATGCCATTATCACAGTTATTGAAGAACTGTTACCTCACCACCTTGCTAATTACAATATAATAACAGGAAATAACTAAGCAATGTATAATTTAGCCCTTCTTTCACCAGATGATTTTGAACGCCTTGTAAATGATTTATTAGCTGTACAATTGCGTACACATATTGAGAATTTTAAATCCGGAAAAGACAAAGGGATTGATGGACGTTATATAGACGACAATGGGCAAACAACCATTATCCAGTCTAAACACTTTATTAAGTCAAAATTTAGCAATTTGAAGAGTACTATTAAAAATAGTGAACTCCCCAAAATAAAAAAAATCAATCCTGCAAAGTATTATATTGCAACCTCACTAGAACTTTCTGATACAGAAAAAAATGAACTTCTAGCAGTAGCTACTCCTTTTATCAAAAACACTTCTTTCATCTATGGGGCAAATGATATGTAACCATCCAATAAGCCCCATCTTTTCATAACTTTTATTTTTCATTATGCTTCTTCAAATGGAGGCATTTTTATGACAAATTCAGGAATAGATACAAAAAACAAAACTCAAAAGAAATGGGAAGGCCATATTAAGGCTTGGCAGGCAAGCAATTTATCGGTTTCAGAATATGTTAGGCAAGCAAAAATTCCAGCCAGTTCTTTTCATAAGTGGAAAAGAAATTTGTTGTTATCAGAAAAAAGGGCTGAAGCTCCTTTATTTGCAGAAATCACTTTGCCAAGAGTGGATAGGCTACATTAATTAGACAAAAAACATTCGAACGTGTATGATGGTAAAAA
>CAYJGE010000026.1:0-27467 GCA_964369835.1 uncultured Mailhella sp. | reverse complement strand
GAGGGGGAAAAACTCGCCCAGCCGTCAGGCGTCGTGGAATGTTTCAAAAAAACGTTGTTTTCTCCCTCAATCTGGAATCACGTGGTTTTCCCCCTCAATCCGAAATCACATTACCTTGACCTCTGCTCACAAAGTGTGCAGAGGTTTTCCCTTTTGTGCAAATTGCACAAAAAGTTGCACAATGAAACAGATTTAGCATGGTCTTTTTTAAATTTTTGAAAATTTTTTATAAATTAAATTTTGTAAAATTATTTTTTATTATAATTTCAATATATTAAAGATATAAAATCTAAAAAATTATATATTCTTGCAATTATGGTACAAACTTTGCTTATAAAGAAGTAACAAATAGACAAAAATATATTTAGGAGGTTTTATGGATATTTGGAATTTGAAAGGTGGTTCTTTAAAATTTTTGTCAGACGCAGAAGTATTGGAAATTCACCAAAGAGCTTTAGACATTTTACAAGAAATCGGTTGCTTCATGGAAAGCGACAGAGCCATTGATTTATTGGTAAAACATGGTGCAATAGCTGACCGTTCAACAGGTATAGTAAAATTCCCACGTAACATGGTTGAAGCAGCTCTAAAATTATGCCCATCTTCAATGTTACTTGCAGCCAGAGATCGTGAAAAAGATATTCATGCCGAAGGCGACAGGGTTTATTTTGGACCTGGAACCATGCCCATTAAAGTTTCAGATTTAAAAACAGGCGAAATTCGCATGGGTACTTTAGCTGACTGCAAAGATTTTGCAAGATTGATTGACGCCCTTGAATATATACATTTTTATAAAGTAATGCTCACTCCTTGTGATGTTAACCGTAACATCCCAATTCTTTATGCATTAAGAGAAGCTTATAATAATACCACAAAACAAATCAGCGGTCCTTCCATGGGTTCAAAAGAAGTTATGGATATGTATAAAATTGCTTGTGCTGTTGCAGGTGGTGAAGAAAGTTTTAAACAACGCCCAAGCATTATCATTAACATGCTTGCTGTTTCCCCATTACAATGGGCAAAAACAAACCTTGAATCCATCATGGACTTGGCTGCTGTGGGTTGCCCAATCATTGTTGGTTCTGAACCTCAAGGTGGTACAACAGGCCCTGCTCCTCTTGCAGGCCAAGTTGTAATGAACGTTGCCGAAACCTTGGCAGGAATTACCTTAGCCCAAATCGCAGGCCCAACCGTGCCAATCATGTGGGGTAATGTTGGTTCTGTAAGTGATATGAAAACAGGACTTTTTGCCTCAGGCGCAGTTGAACTTGGTATGATCAATGCCGCCATGAACCAAATGGCTAAATTCTATGGCTTGCCAACCTATAGCACAGGCGGAATGAGTGATTCAAAAATCCCCGATGCTCAAGCAGGTATTGAAAAATCCTTACAAGCAGCCATTGTTGCCCTTGCAGGCGGTAACTATATCCATGACTCTTGCGGTATGCTTGAATGTTGTCTTTTGGCCAGTTATGAACAATATGTAATTGACAATGAAATGCTTGGTATGATTTGCCGTATCCTTGAAGGAATTAAAGTTAATAAAGACACATTAAGCATGGATGTTATCCGTAAAGTTGGCCCAAGAGGCGACTTCATGAGCGAAAGACATACATTAAATCATGTCAGAGCCGGCGAGCACTTTATTCCAAAAATCTTTGACCGTAGTACCAGAGATACATGGCTTTCCAAAGGTGCCAAGGACATTAGAGAAATTGCCAAAGAAAAAGCAATTAAAATTTTGGATACCCATCATGTTGAACCATTACCAAAAGAAGTTAATGAAGAAATTGATGCCATTATCAAAAATGCCGAAGCAACTTACGCTAAAATCTAATTACAAATTTATATAAGGATTTAAAAATGTCAGATTATGCAAAAAAATTATGTGATGCCATTTTAGACTTGGATACAGATGCATGTATCAGTATATCTGAAAAAGCCATGGCTGAAGGCTATAGCCCTCTTGAAATGATTAACAATGGAATTCGTCCTGCCCTTGATGTTATGGGCGAAAAATTTGCAGAAGGCGAATGTTTCTTGCCTGAAATGATGATTGCAGGTCGTAGTGCCGATGCCGCCATTAATATCATTGAACCTGAACTTCTTCGCCAAGGCGGTGCCGGTGATTCCCTCGGTAAATTCTTGATTGCAACCGTGGAAGGCGACATTCACGATATTGGTAAAAACATTGTTGCACTTTTAATGAAGTCTGCCGGTTTTGAAGTTATTAACCTTGGTGTTGATAAAACCAATGAACAAATCTTGGCTGCCGCAGAAGAGCACAAAGTTGATATAATCGGTCTATCAACCTTATTAACCACTACAATGATTCATATTTCTGAGTTTATAGAACTTTTACAAGAAAAAGGACTTAGAGATAAATATAAAGTTGTTGTGGGCGGAGCTCCTTTAACTGCCGATTTTGCTGAAAAAGCAGGCACAGACGGATTTTCTGCAGATGCGGTTCAGGCAGTTGAACTTGTAAAAAGATTATTAAATAAAAATTAATTAGAATTTTTAAAATTATTATGTTCCTCTAACATAATGGTAAACCTCTAAAACCTCTATATAGTAAATTAAGTTGACATCACTAATGTCAACTTTCAAAATGCACACTTGCTTCGGCACACGTGTAATAAAATTACACTTATGCCTACGCAGTGGTCTACTGCGATAGCAGGAGACGATAGTAATTTCATCTGAAATTACTGTAACACTTAAAATTATCTAAACCCAAATTATAATTAATATCAAAAAATCATCCCAACTATTTTTTGTAGTCACTATTATAATTTGCTCACGCTGAAAAATCAAAACTTGATTTTCCAGCGTGAATTAGGTAAAATTAAGGATTTAAAATTATAGAGTATTATTTTTGGCTGGGGCAATATCGCTTAAATTTAAAAGGGAGAGTTATTAATTTTCCCTTTTAAATTTATTATAAAAATTATAAATTGAAACCTCCGCACAATTCATTGTGCAAAAGTTTCATGGAGTGTTTACACCGTAAACACGACCAAAAATCAAGAGTAGACAAAACCACGTTTTTGTCGTTAAACGATTGATTTTTGTGCCTTTTACCTCTGCACAAAAATTTATCTGGAAATAAAGAATTTCATTATAAAAACTAATTTTTATTATAAATCAGTACTTATGCAGAGGTCTCAAATATGACAGTAAATAACAAGAATACATATTTTTTGGGCATTGATGCCGGCGGAACCAATACAGATATTGTACTTTTGGATATGTCTGAAACGGATAAAAAAAAGTCAGTAATTGCCTATACAAAGGCAAGCACAGATTATCAAAATCCGGCAAAAGGAATAAAACAAGCCCTCGGCCAAATTAATTCCAAATTTTTTCAAGAAATTGAAATGGTTTCCATGGCAACAACCTTTGCAACCAATGCCCTTGTTGAAAACAGAGGTCCCAAAACAGGCATAATTTTAATTGGTTTTGATCAAAGCCCTCAAACACTAAAAGATTTTCCCATCTTACATATTCAAGGCGGACACAAACCCTCAGGTCAAGAAAAATGTCCCCTGGATCACCAAGCCCTTGAAAATAAACTTCCTGAATTTTTAGCTGAACTTGAAGCTGTGGCCATTGCCGGTTTTTTTTCTGTCAGAAATGCCGAACATGAAAAATATGTCGGTGAAATCATAAAAAATAAATTTAAAATTCCCTATATTTGTTCCCACACTTTATCTCAAAAACTTCATGCAGACAAAAGAGCTGTCACTGCCCTCTGGAATGCCAGATTAAGTCCGATTATTCAAAACCTTATTTTAGCCCTTGAGGAAGTTTTGGCAGAAAATAAGATAAATGCTCCATTAATGTTGGTCAGATCCGACGGCAGTTTAATGTCAGCCGAACAAGCCCTTTTATATCCCATAGAAACAATTTTATCAGGACCTGCCGCCTCAATTTTAGGCGCAGCCTATTTAACAGACATTAATGATGCCTTGGTTGCCGACATGGGTGGAACAACCACGGACATGGGCTTAATTATTGATAAAAAAATTGCCCTCAGTTCCCAAGGTGTCCAAATTAATTCTTGGTCCACCAGTGTGGAAGGGCCACAAATCAATACCATTGGACTGGGTGGAGATTGCTTAATTTATTTGGATGATTATTTAAAAATAAATATCATGCCAAGAAGAATTAAACCCATTGGGGTTTACGCCACTTCTGACCCTCAAGTAATGGAAATTTTAAATAGTCTTGAAAATTTAAATATTAAAGTTCAAAGGGGAAGGGGAACACCTGCCTTATTTTTCAAAAATGAACAAGAACTTTGCCATGCCTACAGAATTGGCTCTAATCTTGAAGATTATGAAATACAAAAGCATTTTCAAAAAGCTCTTCTTAGTGAACATGGTGAAATAATAGGACTTACCCCCACAGATTTTAGCATTGCCATGCATAAAACCAACTTTGGAAATGTGGAGGCCTCCCAAAAAGCCATTGATATTTTAGCAAAATCCATGGAAATCAGTGCAGAAGAATTATATTCACTTGTTTTAACCAAGATGAAGCAAATAATTCAAAAAGAAGCTTTTTCTTGTATTGATAAGGAATGTAGTTTAGTCATTAATCAATTGGATTTAAATTTACTTTTAAATAAACATCCTTACATTCAATGTCAGCCCCAAATTAAATTGCCGATCGTTTTTATCGGAGCACCTGCAAAAGTCTATGGACAGGCCATTTGTAAAGACTTTGCCTCAAAAGTTTTAAGTCCGGATTTGGCACAGGTTGGTGTTGCCATAGGGTCGGTTACGGGCATAGTTGATATTTATTTAATTGCCTTTATTCGTCCCCTTGGAATGGGGTATAGACTTTTTGTTGACACAGAAATTTTTGATTATTCTTCCCTTGATGAAGCTAAAAAATTTGGCAAAGATCTTTTATATGAGAAAATCAATGAGAAAATGCAAAACAATCAAGTTAGTGAACCTCTTATTGAGTATGAAGAATCTGAAATAAGTTCAAAATCAGGCATGGGTGAAATTTTAATGGAAGTTTTATTAAAAGTAAGGGGAAAAGGAAGACCAAGTCTAAAAAATATATAGCATTTATCAGATTTAATTTGGGGTTAATTTTATGAAATCAATTTTAAAATATCATTTGGGTATTGTAGCTGACACAGAAAATGAATTTTTACTATATAAAGAAGTTTTTAAAAATTTTTCACTCCTACCAACGTGGTTAAACTCAAATCCAAAAAAAAATTTAACCCATAAAGAGAAAAACAAATTCTTCATTTTATTAAATACTTCTTTATTTTCAGCATCAGATAATATCTCACCATTAACATTTAGCAAAGATGGAAATTTATCTTTTCAGTTAAATTATGTTGAAAAAGATATTATTCAATTGATTAAAGACAAAGCACAATTTAAGAAAATAATTTTTCTTTTACCTAAATCCACAAAAAATTTTGATTTAGCCCACTGTAGCTTTCCAAAAAATTGGGAGATTACAATACTCTGCTCAGAATCACAACATAAACTTGATTGTAGTCACCTTAAAACCTATTTAGAAAAAAGTAAAGATTATGCAGTATTTGCCCCCTATTCTTGGCAAAAAGAAATAGAAGAGCTTGGTTTTGAATTCTGTCCCATAATTCCGGATCAAAGTTTGCTGCAAAATTATGCAGTCTGTATTTTACAGGCTTTTATCTGTTTTCAAAATGAGTCAATTCTCAATTTAATTGCTCAGGCTTTGGATCAGGTCAATCACCCCATGTTCATTTTAGAAAATCAAAGTACCATATTGCATACCAATAAATTGGCTAAAAAATTAATGCAAAACAATTTTGATATTGAAAAATATTTGAAGCAAGAACATGACAAAAATGATGATAGCATCTTACCCTTTTCCTACTCCCTTTTTGAAGCAAGAGATGCCTATTCAAACTCTAATTACAAGATATTACATGTTTTTCCAAAATTACACTCCATTGAAAACTCTAAAGATAACTCATCTGAAATAAGGCATGAAGCCTTTGCAAATATCATAACCCAATCACCCAAGGTGAAAAAAGCCATACACATTGCCGAAAAATTTGCCATGTATGATGAGCCTGTTTTTTTGTATGGTGAAAGCGGAGTAGGTAAAGAATTATTTGCAAGAGGTATTCATTATTCATCACAAAGGGCAAATCATCCCTTTGTGGCTATAAATTGTGCCGCAATTCCCAAGGAACTTTTTGAAAGTGAACTGTTTGGTTATGTTCAAGGAGCTTTTACCTCTGCCAGCAAAGACGGAAAAATCGGTTTTTTTGAGCAGGTTGGCGAAGGTACTTTATTACTTGATGAAATTACAGAAATTCCTCTTCACTTACAAGCGAGTTTATTAAGGGTTATTCAAGAAAAAGAATTTGTTAAAATTGGCGAAACCAAAACAATTCCCATGAATTGCCGAATTATAACCACTTCAAATATTCCACTGGATCAAATGATTAAGCAAAAAATAATCCGTGAGGATTTATTTCATAGATTAAATGTTTTGGGTTTACACATACCTCCATTAAGGGACAGAGATAATGATTTACCATACTTGGTTGAATATAAATTAAATCAACATGCAAAAAAGTATAATAAGCAGATTTTAACTTTAAGTCCAAAAGCTTTAACTGTTTTGGAAAGTCATGCTTGGCCGGGAAATATTCGTGAACTCATGGGAGTTATAGAAAGAACAGCTATTTTGAGCGATGGTCCGCAAGTGACTGCCTCTGAAATTTTATCTTCCATTGAAAACTATCAACTTATGTACTCCTGTGAATCTAACCAGCAAAATCATCTGTCAATTAATGAAATAAGTATGGAAAATAAACATTCTTTGCTTGACCAAACCATCTTGGAAACGGTCAATTCTTGTCAAGGAAATTTAGCCAAAGCCTCCAAAATTTTGGGAATACACAGAACAACATTATGGCGAAAGCTAAATAAAATACGAACAGAAAATTAGGTTAAAATATGGTAAATATTACAGTAATAAATAATGATATTTCAAATCACTTTAAATTGGAACACGATGAAAATATAGGTGATTTTTTAAGAAAACATAAATTCATGCCCTCAGTTTGCAATATTGGCAAATGTGGTAAGTGTTTAATTTATGCCAATTCTACCCCCACAAATGAAGAAATTTTAAAACTCGGAAAACCTGCCATTCAAAAAGGGCTTAGACTATCTTGTTATACCAAGGCCTTTGAGGGGCTTGAAATAAGAATAATTGCAGAAAATGCCATGTCTGTTTTAACAAATTGCCGTTTGAGTGATTATGAATATGAACCATTGATAAATATTGATTTGGTAAATTTGCCAAAACAGACCTTGGTTGATAATAGAGATGACTTGCGAAGATTAGTTGAAACAACAAAATTAAATGCCAAACTATCCTTTGCTCAATTAAATTTATTGGCAAGCATTTGTAAAAAAAATTCTGATATTTATATTAGCCATGATCAAAAAGACATAATTAATATTTCCAAGGAAAAGCAAAAATATTTTTTGGTTGTGGACATAGGAACTACAACTGTTGCCGCATTTTTAGTTGATTTATCCACAGGAAAAATTTCCCATGCCAAGGGTGAGCATAATGCCCAATCCCCATTTGGTGCCGATGTGATCAGTCGTATAAATTACTGCATGAAGCATGGGGTAAAAGTAGCAAAAGATGCAATCATAACACAAATAAATTTTCTGTTACAGGCATTATTGGAAGAATCCGAACAAAATGATGTCAACTCCATGGTTTTCACAGGAAATACCAGCATGTTACACATGCTGTGTGGATTAAATCCAGACAAAATCAGCTCTTCACCCTTTATCCCGATTACCACAAAAGCATTACAAATTTGCGCAGAAAGCCTTGGCATAAATAGCTTGGCACCTGCCTTTATTATGCCAAGTATTTCTGCCTATATTGGCGGTGATATTGTGGCAGCCATGCTTGCCGCAAATGCTCATCACAAACAAGAGCCTTTTCTTTTGTTGGATCTTGGAACAAATGCTGAAATTGTTCTTGGCTATGAAGATAAATTTTTAATGTGTTCGGCTGCGGCAGGCCCTTGTTTTGAAGGAGCAAACCTAAGCTCAGGAATGGCAGGTAAAAAAGGGGCAATAGACACATTTTTTTTAGAAAACAATAAGCTAAAATTCACAACCATTGATAATTCAGAAGCTGAAGGAATTTGTGGATCGGGGGTCTTGGACTTACTTGCCATATTAATTGAAACTAAAACAATAGATAAAACAGGAAAAATAGTTCCGGAACAAAGTATTTTCAATCAAGATATTGAAAAAATAGAGAAAGTTCAAACATTAAAAATTACTGAAAAAGTTAGTTTTACCCAAAAAGACATCAGGGAAATTCAATTGGCAAAAGCTGCTGTTTTTGCAGGAATTAAAGTTTTATTAAATGAAGCAAATTTAGATATTAATGATATTAAATCCCTTTATTTGGCAGGCGGTTTCGGTTCCAATCTAAAACCAAGTTCAGCTGCAAAAATAGGTTTGTTTCCAAGTGAATTGCAAGATAAATGTAAAATTTTAGGAAATGCGGCAGGTTTTGGAGCCTTAAGATATTTAACCGAAAAAAATGCCATGATGTTTACTGAAGAAATTATATCAAAAAGTTTTTATATTGAACTTTCAGCCCATGAAGATTTTTCAAAAATATTCATGAATTGCATGGCATTTTAAAACAAAGATAAACATATAATATCTTATTTTAATTATATAAAATCCAAAAATATGACTTTATTTTAAAAAATAGTGAAATTTTTTATTCATTTTTTTGAATATATTGCTAATTTAACCTTGACATTTTCTGCATTTTGAATTAAATATTTCATATTAGTCAAGTCTAAAAATTGATAAATTATTTGCCAAAATAAAAATATTATACTCCTCAACTATAATTATATCTAATACATCATTTTATGTGATACATTAGAAATAAAAATTTAGACTTGACTAAATCAAATTTAGGAGACCGAAAATGTCAAAGCAAAAAAATCACGTTTATCACATTAGTTCTTCAATTGAAAATGACATGAATTTCTATGTAGAAGTATTTGGAGTTGAAGCTGTCAAAAGAGGTTATGCAAGAGAAGCAGATCGTATTTATGTTTTGGATAATTCATTAACTCAAGATGGTATTGATAAAATCATGAGTGAAGATGCCCCAAAAAGTATTTTAAATATGCCATTGCCTCCACTTCCTGAAGGTGAGCTTGTCACAGAACTTTTCACCATGGACGATGGAACTGTTGTAAGCTGGATAAAACATCCCTATGCCTTGCCAAAAGCTTGTCGTGAACATTGGCGTGAACATTTAATTCATATTCAAATGGTCAATGAAAAACTTGAATATGAAGCCCATCACTCAATCCATCGCTTTGCCATTGTTGAAGCAAATGATGGTTTGCCAAAACTTTTTGCTCCCGGTGGAGTACGTTGGGTTGATTATCCCAACAGGGAAACAATGATTAGCGACGTACTTGACATGAGTATTGCCGTATCCATGAAAATTGAAGTTGTACATACTCCTTCTGCCGGCAGTAAAGTTGCAATCATCGGAAATAAAAAGAATACAAAGGAAATTTTAGCTTCTGTCCACGCTGTACTTGAACGCCTTGGACTTGGCATAACCGCAGCAGATCTTGGAATTTCCACCGAAGAACTTGATCAATACGCAGTACCTGTTGCACCCACTTCTTGTGTTCCTGTTGGTGTATACAGAGATGGAATGCCTTCTTCTGTTGTCACAGCTGATGGAGTTGCCGAGGGTCTTTATGCCATGGTTGACACACTACCCGGAAACCCTGATCCAAAGGACGTAACTGTTTCCATTCAAGGAATTGGAGAAGTGGGCTATAACTTGGCTGCTCGCTTATTGAAAAAAGGTGTGAATATTGTAATTGCAGAAGTAAACCAAGCAGCTATTAATAATTTCAAAAAAGAATTTGCCTCTGAATGTGCAAGTGGACAAGCCAAAATACTTGATGATCCCAATGCCATTTATGATGTAAAAGCAAATATCTTTTGCCCTTGCGCTCTTAGGGACGTGCTTAGTGAAGAAACCCTTCCTCGCTTTGTGGCTGCCGGAGTCCAAATGATAGGCGGCCCGGCCAACAATATCTTTGTCAACCAACTTACAGGTCCTTGGCTTTTCCAAAATGCCGGTATTTCAGTTGTTCCCTATGAAGGAATTGGAGCAGGTGGAGTGACCGGTGTGTCACAAGCCATTATGACAGGCTTCTTTGGCAAATGTCCTTTTGACCACAATGAAAAAGTTATTGTAATTGGAAAATATGTTGCTAAAATTCTAAAATATGCTCAAACATATAATTTACCGGCTCAAGTAATTTCAGACAGAATTTTGATTAACGGCTATAGAAAAAGAACTTTCTTTGATCGTATTCAAGCTTTTGCTTTCATGGAAAAACTGGCCGAAGCTATTAAGGCCGGTGGTGCATATGAAACAAGTTTTGTAAATTCATTTACAAAAAAAGGTTTTTTCAATGGCGTTGGAAAATGCCCCGATGGCGGTTGGAAATATCTTGAACAATAAAAGCTAAAAAACATTTTTTATAGTAATTTCAGTTGAAATTACTATGTCGACTGCGATAGCAGGCGACCACTGCGTAGGCATAAGTGCAATTTTATTACACGAGTGCCGAAGCAAGTGTGATTTTAAAAAGTTGACATTAGTGATGTCAACTTAAAATACTATATTGATAATATTGCTCCCCCAATTAAATAGTGGACAAAATATTTTATTTGAACATATAAATTCAGATAGTTATATATTCTAAACTTTTTTATCCACTGAATAATTGGTGGAGCAATAAGAAATAAATATAGTGCAAATTGCTACAGCATTTTTTTCACATAAAAAAAAAGAGATTTTTTATATAAATTTTATATTTATTTTCAACAAATTACATTAAAAAAGCAGATTATTCACACAAACAAAAAAAAATTGCAAATAACAACAAAATTATTATTAATTAATTTTATTAATACATAATCTACTGTTAACTAACCATAAAATTACAATGGTATAGGAATTGCTAAAACCTTTTAACAAATACCGAACAAGGAGTAAAAAAAACATTAAACAACAAAAACTAATCGCTTATTGATAATAAGTTAAACCACACAAGATAAGAATTTAGGAGATTATTTATGAAGCTTTCATTGGGAACAAAAATTTTAATTGGTATGGTTTTAGGCGCAATTGTCGGCGCAATTATGGGCCCTAGTGCTGAAATGTTTAAACCAATTGGTGATGTTTTCATTAAATTAATGCAAATTGTCGTTCTTCCATTGGTACTTGCAACAATTACTTGTTCAATGTTTCAAGCCAGTGACATGAAAAGTTTTGGTAGAATTGGCGGAAAAACTTTATTATATTTTGCCGGATGTACAATAGCAGCCGTTACCATAGGTTTGATCTTTGCTCAAATCTTCCAACCGGGGGTCGGTTTTACTTTAAGTGTTGATACCTCAAACTTTAAAGCTCCAAACCCTGTTAGTCCTGCCGATATGCTGCTTGGTCTTATTTCAAATAACATATTTAGCTCACTTAGCGGTGGTAAAATCTTACAAGTAATTGTGTTTTCACTTCTTTTAGGTGCAGCCATTCTTAAAACAGGCGATAAAGGACTTCCGGTTAAAAACTTCTTTGAAAGCTTTTCTGAAGTTATGATTACTTTCATTCACATGGTAGTTTCTGTTGCTCCTTATGGTGTTTTCTGCCTCATGGCTCCTACCACAGGAAAATACGGCCTATCAGTTCTCTTGCCACTTGGCGGCGTAATCCTTACTCTTTTTGTTGCAGCTGTTACTTATATTTTAGTAATTTATATTCCAATTCTAAAGCTGAACGGCTACCCAATCAAAAGATTTTTCAAAGCCGCTTCTCAAGCAATTTTCATGGCATTTTCCTCTGCCCTGTCTGCCGCTTCACTACCTTTTAGTATTCAAGCTCAACAAGATATGAAAGTTGATAAAAAAGTAAGTAACTTTGTTATTCCCCTTGGTATGACTGTAAACATGAACGGAACAGCCCTTTACCTTGCCATTTCCGCAACCTTTATTGCTAACGTGTATGGCATAGAATTAACCATGACCCACATGATTACCATAGTTGTCAGTGGTGTATTGGCTGCTGTTGGTGCAACCTCTGTTCCCATGGCAGGGCTTATCATGCTAACCTTGGTTCTGACATCAACAGGACTTCCAATTGAAGGTATTGCGCTTGTTGCAGGGATTGAAAGAATTCTTGACATGATCAGAACAACATTAAACGTACTTGGTGATAACGTAACTTCTGTTGCCGTTGCTTGCTCTGAAAAGGCCATTGATTTAAGTCCGGACGAAACAGAATAATTTTTATCAAGAATTAAATCTGTCAAAACCATTAAAAACCCTCTGCCAAATCTTGGTCGGAGGGTTTTTTATTACTGTGCAAAATGCAATAACAAAATAATTTCATAAAATATTTTTTTAAATATTTTATGAAATTATTTTGTTTAATTACAATATGTTATGTACAATAACACCCTACAACAAATCCTTTTATATGTGTTGCAAATCACAACATTATAAATATTAATTAAATATTCAAATATATAATCTACTGTTAACTAATAATAAAGTCATTATGGTATAATAATTGCTTTGATTTTATTAGCAAATTTAGCTAACAGGTGTTGCATGATAGTTTTTTTTATCATATTTTCAAGACAATTTTTAATTTTTAGGAGATTTAGAATGCGTATATTTAGTATTCTTACGGTGTTTTTGAGTAGTTTATTGTTGCTTGCACCTGAAAGTCAAGCAGCTATCACCATTAAACTTGCCCATGCCAACGTTCCTGCTCATCCCATGGGACAATGCTTTGAATTGTTTAAAAAAGATTTGGAAGAAAGATCCAATGGAGAATTTGAAGTACAAATCTATGATAGTGCAAAATATGGTAATGTTGATGCTATTGTTCAGGGTTTACAATTAGGCATTTTGCAAATGGCAACAGATGCACCAAATAATCTATCTATTTTTGATCCAAAGCTAATGCTTTTTGATATGCCCTACCTTATTCCAAATTATGAAAGTGCCGACTTGGTAACAGATGGCCCAATAGGACAAGAACTTGCCAAATCATTAGAAGACAACAATATTCTCGGACTTGGCTATATTGACATTGGCTTTAGAAATATCTTTAGTAACAGACCTGTCAGAAATTTAGAAGATGCTAAAGGTTTAAAAATCAGAGCAACCCATTCAAAAGCCCATATTTCCTTATTAAATAAACTTGGCATGAGCCCAACTCCAATTGTTTGGTCAGAAGTATTTACAGCCTTGCAACAAGGTACTGTAGATGGAATTGATATTGACTTAAACCTCGCTTACTTCAACAATTTTCATGAAACTGTAAAATTTGTAACCAGAACAAAAAGTTTTTATAGCGGTCACCTTGTTATGGCATCTAAAATCTTTTGGAATCAACTAAATGATCAACAACGCAAATGGATTGAAGAATCCTTGGCTGTTGCCCAAAAGTTTGAACGTGAAACCATTCGTAATAATGAAGCCATGATTTTAGAAGAAATGAAAAAACTTGGTGTGGAAGTTATTGAACTCAGTCCTGAAGAACAAAGCCGTTGGCAAGCAATCGGCGCTGAAATTGTTGAAGAATATAAAGATATTGTTACACCTGAAGCCATTGAACAAATTCGTGCAACCGTAAAACCATAATCCAGTTTCAAGGTTAACAATTTAGTATAATTATTAAAATAGGTTAACTATCCACAACCGAAATAGTTAACCTATTTTATTGTAAAATTCCTTAAATAAGAGCCAAAAAATGATTAAATCATCTATTTTAACAAAAGGTCAAATAGGTATTGCAGGACACATTGGAATTGGCCATGCCAACAGTCACTCGGGTGTAGTGGCAGATGATGCTGTGGGCTTTGCTGTTTTAACTCACATTCTACAAAAAGCGTATCATTTTGATATTACAGTAACTAAAATAGAAGTAATTAATGGCAGTGAAGTTCAAATTTCTTTAAAAGATGGTGGAATAGGAAAAGCTTCTTGCCATAGAGGTTTTACCAAGTTTGAAGAAGAGATCCTACAAAGAGGAATTAATTTAAATTATAGTTCATCTCAAACCTTTGCTTCCCATATTTTTGGTCGAATTTACGGCCATGGAATTTGTGATCAAGTCAGCGCTACTTCTCTGGCTCATGCCAGAGCTATCATTGATACCATAAGGAAAAAAGATAATAATCTTGTTTTTGCAAAGGATAATATTCCAAATTCTGAAGGTGAGTTCTTAGGAGGGGTCATTGAAATTAATAACATTTTAATATCATGGCTACTTAGCATAAATTGTGGTTCAAAAGGCACAGGCCCCAATGAAGACTCTGAGGGCATTATTCCCATAGGAAATAAGGGAGAAATCATAAAAAAACTTGGCATGGATTTAATACCGACCATTGTCATTGACGGTAAATTATTTATACCCAAAATGCAATATAATATAAATGATTGTGTTCCATTAATTCGTTGGAATAATGAATACGATAATCCTGTTGTGGGCAAATGTCTTGTGGAGGCAAGCGAATGTTTAGGCTTGAAATATATTGTTTCAGACACTGCCTATCCAAGGGATGACAGTTTGGAACAAGCCACAAAAAATGTTGCCAAACAAATCATTGAGCTTGGAGAAAAATATCATAATGCAAAAACCTCGGCAACAAAGGTTGAATTGGCTTGGGAACTTGTCAAAATAGCCTCTCAAGATATTGGTGGCTCATTATATATGTCCAATTCTATTTTTGAAATTTGTGGTTCAGGCGGGCTTTGGCCGGGATATGCAGCCATGCTTTCCTTTATTGTTTCAAAAGAACACCTTATAAAACATAAAACCATAACTCTGTTTGAAGATGAAGCAGCCCTTGCCGCCAATATTGTTGTTAATTCTGTTCTATTATTAAATGAAAGACTTGACGAAGCCAAAACCTATATTTTGGAAAGAGCTCCAAAAATCAGTCCTGAAAATTTATTTGCCCTATCCTGTCCAAAATAAAGCCAAAGTCAAAATTGGTAAAAACAAACAATTTCTTTATTATCAACAAATTATCACAATAAAAATAAAATGGAATTTCAAAACATGTAAAACTAAACCGGAGGTAGTATGCTAAATATACTAAACAATACCGAAAAATTCATCACACTTATTTGCTTAATTTCCATGACTGTTATTATCATTGTTCAAGTCATATTCAGATATTTTATTGGCTCGGCACTTACTTGGCCGGATGAACTTGCTCGCTATCTTTTTATTTATGCTACCTATTTTGGAATTAGTTATGTGGAACATGAAGAAAAACATTTATCAATCACAACCATCAGAACCTATTGCGGTACTTTTGGTAAAAAATATGTCCCCATCATCGTATATTTAATATCAGCAGCCATTTGTATTGTTTTAACTTTTTGGGGTATTTCCATGGTTGACTTTGTAAAAACAACCAATCAAATTTCACCATATATGCAATTCCCCATGTATTTTCTCTATTTTTGCCTACCCTTTGGTTTTGGCCTGACAGCCATCAGAACATTAATCAATCTATATAATTATTGTCGCAAAATGAATGACGATACAGCTTAAGAAACACTAATTTAATCAGTGTGTTTTAAAGCAATTATCACCTAGTATTTTTAGTTTTAATCTATTTTCAAATTATTCAACATTAGGAGGTCATACATGGACTTTGCTATCACCAGTGGAATTATAACCTTAATCATATGTATCATCATCAGTGTCCCCATAGGACTGTCATTAATTGCAAGTGTTATGGTAACCGTGTTTTTTAGCCCTCTCCCTCCTGAATTTTTGATGTTAAAATTAATCTCATCACTTGATTCATTTCCCCTTTTAGCTGTTCCCTTTTTTATCTTGGCAGGTGAAATCATGTCAAAGGGAAGCTTGGCACAATCCTTATTAAAATTATCCAAAAGTCTTGTCGGACATTTAACCGGCGGAATGGCACATATATCTGTTCTAACTTGCATGTTCTACGGAGCATTAAGTGGCTCAAGCCCTGCAACTGTTGCGGCAGTTGGGGGTATTATGATTCCTGCCATGGAAAAGGAAGGTTATTCCAAAAGTTTTTCAACTGCCGTTAATGCGGCAGGTGGTTGCCTTGGGGTAATGATTCCCCCCTCAGTTCCTTTAATCATTTATGGAACTTCAGCCAATGTTTCAGTCAGTGATTTATTCATTGCAGGCGTTTTGCCCGGTATTTTCATTGGTTTATTGTTAATGTTGATCAGCTACTATTTATGCAAAAAATATAATTATCAAACCAAAAAAGAACCCTATTCAGGCGGTGTATTAAAAGCTTTGTATGAAGCAAAATATGCCCTTTTGGTTCCATTAATTGTTCTTGGCGGTATTTATGGTGGAATCACAACTCCGACCGAATCAGGGGCAATTGCTGTATTATATGCTTTTTTGATTGAAATTTTTGTAATAAAAACCCTGACTTTCAAAAAAATGATTGAAATTTTTAAAACCACAAGCATTACCAGTGCCTCAATCTTTATCATTGTGGCCGGAGCAACAGCCTTTGGGCAATTATTAATGATTTATAATATTCCAAATATGTTGGTTGACTTATTATCAGGAATAACAACAAATCGTTATGTCTTACTTCTTGTTTTAATTTTCCTTTTACTTATTATCGGAACATTTATGGACGCTCTTGCCAGTATTTTAATACTTACTCCCCTATTACAACCTCTTGTAATGGCAGCAGGTATTGACATGACTCACTTTGGAATTGTAATGATAGTTGCTGTTTCCCTTGGATTTTTAACACCTCCTGTGGGATTAAACCTCTTTGTCGGTTGCGGAATTTCAGGCGTCAGAATCGAACAACTCAGTAAGGCTGTAATACCATTTATCGGTATTATGCTCCTTGGTGTAATAATTCTTGCCTTTGTTCCATTTATTTCTCTTTGCTTAATATAAAATCTCTAATTATTTACTGAGGATATTGTTATGTCAGTATTGCAAGACTTAGCTCATTTTGTGGCAAACCTAACCTATGATCAACTATCTTCATCAAGTATTGAAAAGGCAAAAAATTGTTTTTTTGATACCTATGGAGTTATCATAATGGGTAGTTCAGATCCTACTTCCATTAATTTACAAAATCTCTTTCATGAAACAAGAGCAAATCAAAATGGAGCAACAGTTATCGGCACAGATAAAATTGTTGACATGGCAGGTGCCGCTTTTTTAAATGCCTACGCCTCCCATGTTGATGACTATGATGACAGTTGTTATGCAGGCATGACTCACCCAAGCGCTGTTATTGTTCCTTGTCTTTGTGCTCTTTCAAATTATGCCAAAGCAAGTGGTAAAGATATGATAACAGCATTTATGGCAGGCTGGGAAGTGGCAGGAAGAATAGGTCTGTCCTTGCCAAAATTATTGGTTGACGGATGGCAATGCGCCAGCCTATTCGGTTCAATCGGAGCAGTGGCAGCTGCTGCCAATTTATTAAAACTAAATGCAGAACAAAGCATGCATGCCATCAGCCTTCTGCTTTGCCAAGTGGGCGGTATTAGGCAAAGCAATGGAACAAAAGGCAAACCATTTACCCTTGGCAAAGCTTCTGAAAATGCTGTAACAGCAGCCCTATGTGCCAAAAGCGGACACCAAGGCTCACTTGAAATGCTTGAAGGAAAACAAGGTTTTTTCAGTGTTTTTTGTAAAAATACCCAAGACATGTCTGTGTTTAATTCCATAGGTAAACCATTGGTCATGGACAGTCATGGAGTTTGTGTCAAAAAACATCCTTTTTGCTCAAGTGCCCATGCCCCTGTGGAAGCTGCAAATGTTTTAATGAAAAATCACAATATAGATTATAATAAAATAAAATCAATTCATTGTAATACCACAAACATAGTTTTGCAATACCTTATTTATCATAATCCAAAAGATGTAGTTGAAGCTCAATTTTCTCTACCCTATTTAATTGCTTCCACAATCTTTCATGGGGAATTTATCTTTTCACGAGACCTTAGCCTTGAAAATTTGAATAATGAAACCATATGCAAGATAATGAAAAAAATAACATGGCAAGGAGATGAAACTTTAGGGCCTGATAAAAGATCTGAAACTGATTTTCCGGAAGGTGCCATGCTTACCATAACTTTAGAAAATGGTGAAACATTATCCCATTGCGTCTATGATCCGGAAGGTTTTCCCACAAGCCCCATGACAAAAAATGCTTTAATAGAAAAATTTACAACTTGCGTCGGAAAATATCTTTCAAATAATCTTTCAGAACAAAAAATTGAAAAATTTGCAGACATGACATTTAATTTGGAAAAATTAGATAATATGAATGAGTGGAAACTTGTTTAACCCATGCCATTTCGATTTTGAATTTTAGATATTTAATAAAAAATTAATAAATCAAAATAGTTATGTTATTGATTGAAAAAATATTTTTTAAAAAAAGGGGGAAGCGATTGCTTACGTTTGAGGGGGAAAAACTCGCCTAGCTTATGTCGAACAAAATGAGACTAAGCGTCATGGATTGGTTCAAAAAAACGTGGTTTTCTCCATCAATCCGAAATAACGTATATTTAACCTAAAATAGGAGTGAAAATGGATAAATTTTTTAAATATATTTTAACATTATGCATATTATTGGTTGCATCATTGCAATTTATACAAGTTTTATTTCGCTATGTTTTTAATACCCCTGTAATTTTAGTAGAAGAAATAATTATATTTCCAATGGTTTGGTTATATTTTTTGGGTTGTATTTCGGCTGCAAGGGAGGGTTCACAAATTTCGGCCGACGTTATTACAAGTTTCATGAAAAATAAGAGAAAAATACTTGTTATTAAATCCATAGCTCAATTTATCAGCACACTGTTATCAGGCTGGCTAGCCTATTGGGCCTATGATTATTTCTTATATTCAATCAGGGTTTGGAAAACAACTCCCTATGGTTCAATACCTTTATTTTATGCTGAAGTTGCAGTTTTCGTCGGTTTTATATTTATTACACTTTACACATTTCTTGGCATGATCAAATACATACGAGAATATAAACTACAGCCTGTACAATAGGGAGAAAATTTATGGTTATTGATGCAACAATTTCACTGATAATTCTCATTGCTTTATTATCAATCGGTGTTCCCATTTTATTTTGCTTTACAGGTGCTCTCTTTTATATGTGTATGGCCAATGATTTGGCAACCATGCAGGGAATGATGGTATGGGGCTTCAGTCAACTTGCAAACCCTGTTTTGTTATGTATTCCCCTATTTGTATTTGCAGGCAATTTAATGAGTTATGGCGGAATAGCCGACTCACTGTTAAGATTATGCCATTTGCTGATAGGTAAACTTAGAGGTGGGCTTGGGCTTGTTTCAATTTTCACTTGTGCCATAATCGGAGCCATTTCAGGCAGCGTTATGACAGGTATTGCCGCCATTGGACCACTTTTAATTCCAAATATGGAAAAAAATGGTTATCCACGTAATTATGCCACAGTTTTGGTTTGTTGTTCATCACTGCTTGGCTCACTTATTCCGCCAAGCATTGACATGATTGTTTTTGGCTGGGTAACAGGAACTTCAATTTTGGCTTGTTTTTTGGCAACAATTATCCCTGCTTTTCTGTTAATGATTGCCTATATCATTATTAACTACATCTATGTAGGAAAGTTTAATGTGGTTGAAGATACCAGAAGCAGAAAAGAACGTTTTCAAGAATTACCAAAAGTTACATTCAATGCCTTGCCTGCCATTGGCTTGCCAATCATAGTTTTGGGCGGGATCTATGGCGGAGTAATGACTCCAACCGAAGCCGCCGCTGTTGCTTGTATTTATGCCATTCCGGTTGGACTGTTTATTTATAAAGGATTAAAAGTAGATAGCATTATAGAATCCGGCTATTCATCGGTCACAGCCGTTGGTGCAATTATGCTGATGATTTTTTGCAGCCTGATTTTAAGCCAACAATTTGTTTTTGGACAATTACCACAAAAGATAGCCGAAGGTATTTTTAGTATTTCTGACAATAAATTTGTAATTTTATTTTTAATCAATGTTCTGTTGTTTATTGTTGGAATGATAGTAAATACTACAACTGCCATTATTATTGTTGCTCCTCTTTTATTGCCATTAATTAAAACCATTGGAATTGACCCTGTTCAATTTGCCGCAATAATGGGTGTAAATCTTTCTCTCGGATGTATCACTCCCCCCTATGCAGGAACTTTATTCTTTGCCCTTAGGGTTGGAAAGGTTGAATTTATTGATGCCTTAAAACCTGTTTGTGTATTCATTGTCTTTGCCCTTTTACCTGTCTGCTTTTTAACAACTTATATTGAAGAAATTTCACTTTTCTTACCTCGTTTGTTCGGATTTATTCAATAATTTTAAACTACACATTGAAAACAAAATCAATGTAGTCAATACAAACCTTTAAAAGGAGTTTTTATGAAAAAACTTATTGTTTCAACCATGGCCTTACTTTGTTTGACTGTCAGTTCAGTTGCAGACGCAGCTACATGGAAATTAGCCCACCGTTTCCCTGTTGGAGCTCCCGAAGATATTTCAGCCAATCTCTTTGCCCAAAAAGTAAATGAGTATACCAATGGCGAAATAGAAATAACCATTTTTCCAAACTCTCAATTGGGTGACTGGACTGTTGCAACCGAACGCGTATCCCTTGGAGTTATTGATTTAACCTTATCTGCTCAAAACTCACAATCAGATAAACGCATTGCCCTTTATTATTTTCCGTCAATGTTTCAAAACCTTGATGAAGTTAAACTTAATATGACCAAAGGACACCCATTTCGTACTGCCATGGATGAACTTCTTATCGGACAAAACCTCTATCCTTTAGCACAATTACCGGGATTTTTCGCAGGCATAGGCATGAAAAGATTGCCTGAAAAATGGGATGACGTGAACAGTGATAAACAAATGAAAGTAAGATGTGCAAGTGACCCTGTGCTTGTGGAATCTGCCGCCATGCAAAACTATTTGGTAACCACAATACCTTTTTCAGACACCTATACAGCCTTACAAACAGGCGTTGTGGAAGCTGTTTTTGGAACAGGAGTTCTTGGAAACTATGACTTTTTCAGAGATGTTATAAAATACTATGTTCCAAACAATGAATTTTTTCAATTCTTCTCTTTACTTATGAACCATGATAAATGGAAATCATTGGATGATAAAACAAAGGAAGCAGTTTTAAAAGCAGCGCAAGAAGCCGAAGATTTTCACTATGCCAACTACTATACAGAAGAAGCAAAATACACAAAGCTAATTACTGAAGCAGGAGTTGAAGTAGTTGAAATTCCACAAGCCTACCTTAATCAACTTTATGAAAAGGCTACCAAGGAAGCTTGGCCAAAACTTGCTAAATTAATTGATGAAGAATATATTAATAATACTCTCAAACTAATTGAAAAATTACCTACAAAATAATAATATCCATTATTAAGAGACCTCTGCACAATTATTAATTTTTAATAAAAACTGTTTTTAGAATGAAATTTTTTATTTTTAGATAAAATTTTGTGCAGAGGTAAAAGGCACGCCAAAAAAATTTTTTAGGGCAATCATTTAACGACAAAAGCGTGGTTTTGTCTATTCTTGATTTTTGGTCGTGTTTACGGTGTAAACACTCCATGAAACCTTTGCACAATGAATTGTGCAGAGGTTTCTATTAAACTAAAAATCTGCAAGAAATTTAAGTTTTATTTCTTGCAGATTTTTTTATTAAAGCACTGATTAATTTTCTTGAGGGGAGAACATTTTTGCCTATATAAAATTCTCACCATTCAAAACACTCATAAAATTTATCCCAACACCGGAGCATTTCCTTAATTTTAATGTCTCTTCATTTCTGTTATCAATTCACTGAGTGCCTGACTTTGAGAAGTAAGTTCTGCAATGGAATTTAAAGAGTCTTGCATATTTGATGCTGTTCGGCCTGCAAGTTCATTTACTTCTGTCAAAGCTAAATTGACCTTATGACTGTCATTGGCTTGTTGAACACTTGAATCTGCAATATTTTGAGCTTTTTCACTGGATTGTTCTACCATGCCCATAATACTTTTGAAAACGACGCCTGTTTCATTAACCAACTGACTTGTTTTATGAATTTCTTGAGCTGATTGATCAACCTTGGCAACATTTTCAGAAACACTGGCTTGAATTGTTGTAATTGCACTTTGAACCTGAACAGTTGAAACCATGGTTTTTTCAGCCAATTTACGAACTTCATCAGCAACAACAGCAAAACCTCGCCCTGACTCTCCTGCCCTTGCAGCTTCAATAGCAGCATTTAATGCAAGTAAATTGGTTTGATCTGCAATATCACTGATAGTTGTGATAACTTCATTGATTGCATTGGCATTTTCATTAAGTTTTTTCATATCTGAAATCAAGTTTTGAGATTGGTTTTCAACAACAGAGATACTTTTAATTGCCTTCTCCACAACCTCTGCCCCATTTCCGGCTTCATTTTTAGCATGCATTGAGGAGTCGGAAGCATCTTGAGCCATTCTTGACATGGCAACAACCTCTTGATCCATTGTTTCCATGATATGACTGGCTGTTGATACCCTATCTGCTTGAGTTACTGCCAAAGTTTCAGAATTTTTGAGCTGTGAATTTAGCTCATGGGAAGCCATGGCCACTTGTGATGAAATATGTGTTGCTTGTTCGGCTACACGCAAAATTGTCTGTTGAGTTTCTTTAAAATCTGTAACATCTGTGATAAGCTGTAACATGGCATTAACTTGCCCTGTATGTGAATCAAGCAAAGGAATGGCATTATAAACAATATCCAAATCACCTTTTGCAGGGTGAGCTCTTGTTTCACCCTTTTGGGCAATTTTTGTGGTCAATGCTTTTCTCAAACCGTCTTTATCACTTCCGTCATCATCACGGTTAAACAAGTTTTTACATGTTTTGTTCAAATAACCATTACCAACCAAATTAATCCCAGCCCTATTGATATATCTGGTACAAAGATTGGTATCAAGTACAACAACAGGTGATGGTATATTATCAATAACAGAAATATAGCAATCAATAATATCATTGGTTCCGTCAATTAAACTGGCAAATTCACCCTTAAACTTTTTAGGATCGGATTTTACAAGCAAATCACCATGCTTAATAGATTTTTCCAAGTTAGCGTATTCTAAAATAATATTTTTAAGCACATTTGAAATATTAATCAAAGAACCTATGAGTTCACCAACTTCGTCTTTCTTTAACTTTTGTGCTTTAATATCAAGTTTTCCGTTTGCAATATCATGGGCAATGTCCACAGAAACCATTAAAGACCTGCGTAAACCGATAACACATAACCAAGTAACGAGCACAATTATAATAGTAACAATACTTGCAATTGTAAAAATCTTTGTGCCAAGAGCCACACTGGAAGCATTTGATTCATTAACATCTAAAGCGGCTACAGTAATCCAGCCTGTATCTATTTGCTCATCATAATAAGCAAATTTTTTATCTCCATTAACTTCATAATCTAAACTGCCAGATTTAGACTGTAAAATTGATCTACCCCAAGGACTGTCGTTAAGGTTTGCTCTTAAAACTTGATTGCGATCGCTGTGCATAAAAGCATTGCCTTCAATGTCAACAACCATAAATGTTCCAAGCTTTCCAAGGGGAATTCGTTCACTAAATGTATCGTTTAATTTGGTTGTATTAAAAACAACACCGATTATTTCCTTGGTTCCTGTTTTATAAACAGGTGCAGAAACAGCATAAACCACATCGCCTTTAAAAAGAAAAGGTAAACCTGCCTTTACTTCTCCTCGCATTGCATTTTTAAACATCAAATCCTGAGAGAAGTCCTGCCCTATGAAATTAGACTCGGTATGCTGTAAAACTATTCCTTTGGTATTAATAATCCCAAGCATTACATAGCTATACGTCTTTCTCATGTTTACAATACGATCTATAGCACCTTGAGTATTAGCTTTAATTTCTTCCTCTGTCCCAATCAAATAGGGTTGCAAAAGACCGGTTTGGGATAAAGAAATGGCATTTAACACATTAAATTCATGAATACCATCAAGTTCTGAAATGGTATTGTTAACAGCCATAACATTTAACTCTTGCTGAGCTTCTTGCATATTTTCAGAACTTAGTGAGTAAGTCAAATACGCAATAAATAACATACCAATTAAAATAATTGCACACATTGGAAGAAGAATTTTTCCGGTAACTTTCATAAAATTTTACCCGCTTTAAATAAATTTATTTTTTTACATAACTCATTAATAAACTGTCACTGAAAAAGTCAATTTCTTAGTATATTATTACTAAATATTACTTTATGAACAGTTGCATATCATATTTTCAATAAGGGTTTACAGAAAATATTTACACTCAATTCACCAACAAAAAAATAACATCAACCCTCATAAATATCAATAAAAAAAAAGCTAACTTTACAAATTTTCTTATCTTTTTCCATGTTTTTAAATTTTTAATCACCAAAATTGATAAAGATTTCAAAATCTTTTTCAATAAAATATGTTTTGAATTACCCCATTTATATATAAACATGTATTTTATGACCAAAGAATACATTCTAAAAAGCGTATAATCATAATACCTTGTTTTTATAATAAATATTTCATTAAATTTTTATTGCCAACCAAGAAAAAATTTAGTAAAGAAGAATAAATTTTGAAAAAATGAAGAAAAGACAAAAATTTAATAATTTAATTTCATTTTCATACTACAATTTTGTAAGGAGTTAATATGCAAGATTTTCGAATAGAACAAGATAGTTTAGGTAATAAACAAATACCAAATTCGGTTTATTATGGTATTCAAACAGTCAGAGGGGTTGAAAATTCTTCAATTTCAGGGCAAAGTATGGACGAATTTCCTGACTTTGTTCATGCCATTGCCATAATCAAAAAAGCGGCCGCAATTGCCAATTATAAGTCCGAAGCTTTTTCCAAAGAACTTTGCCAAGCCATTTGTCAAGCTTGTGACGAAATTTTAGAAAATAAACTAAGAGGTAACTTTCCGCTTGATATTATCCAAGGTGGTGGCGGTACAAGTGCCAACATGAACTTAAATGAAGTAATTGCCAATAGAGCCAATGAAATTATCACAGGGCATAAGGGCTATGAAGTTGTTCATCCAAACACCCATGTAAACATGGGTCAATCCACCAATGATGTTATACCAACTGCCATGAAAATTGCTTGCCATACTTATTTCGGAAGATTAGCCATGGAGCTTGAAAAACTTGGCAAGGTCTTTAGAAAAAAAGAAACTGAATTTCAAGATGTTGTTAAAATGGGAAGGACTTGTATTCAAGATGCTTTGCCCATTACGCTGGGACAAGAATTTAGCGGTTATGCCTCCCTTATTGAACGAAGATTCATAAACATTAAAAATTTACAGGAAAAATGCGTAAAACTCCCCCTTGGTGGCACAGCCGTTGGCACTAAGGTTGGTATAAAACCAAATTATCTCGATAATGTTTATACTGAACTTTCAAATATTTTAGGCTATCAAGTTTATCCTGATGATAATTTTTTTGATGGTCTCCAAAATGCCGATCTTTATGTTGACCTTTCAGGCGGCCTAAAAAGTCTTGCCATTTCACTTTCAAAAATAGCGGCAGATCTAAGGCTTTTGTCATCAGGGCCAAACCTTGGACTTAAAGAAATCATCTTGCCTGCCGTCCAACCCGGATCTTCAATCATGCCCGGAAAATATAATCCTGTTATCCCTGAACTTGTAATTCAAACATGTCAAGTTGTTTGCGGAAATGATTTTGCAATCAGCATGGCGGCAGAAGCCGGAGAACTGGATCTTAATGTTTGGGAACCTGTCATCATCAAATCCATTGCCGAATCTGCCATACTATTAACAGGCAGCATTAAACATTTTGCAGAAAAATGCATTAATGATATTGTCGCAAATAAAGAATATTGTTATGAATGTAGTTCAAATTCCTTGGCTTTATCCACTGTAATTGCCACATTGATTGACTATCCGACAGGAAGTATGGTTGCCCAAAAGGCCATGAGAGAAAAGAAAACAGTTAAACAAGTTTGCCTTGAAGAGAAAATTTTGACCAAGGAACAAGCAGATATTTTACTTGATCCAATCCTACTTACAGATGGCGATTTATTTGCTCAAAAAATTGAAGAGTATAAAAACAAAATATAAAATATTCACAAAAAAGTCATTATTAGATTTTTTCCATGACATAATATTTTATATACATTCAAGAAGGTAATCTATGGAACTGTCAGACAGTACATTGCAAAATAAAGAACAAAAACTTTACATTGAAACTTTTATTAAATTAATCAAGAAAGATTATAATGACTTACCGGCAACCCAACGCAAATTGGCAGATCAATATTTTGAACACCCCGAGTTATTACATTGTTTTTCCTTGGTTGAACTATCCACAAAAACAGGCATTTCCCAAGCAACCATCATTCGTTTTTGTCGCTCCCTTGGCTATAAGGGTTTTTTAGAGTTTTCCAAGGATATAAAGCAAGCCTTGCAAGCAGAACTGAGCAGTTCCGACAGATTTAATTTAACTTCAAAAGCTGAAAAACCGGTTGATCCTTTCGATTTAAAAAGTATACAACATCTTTTTGAAGTAGGTAAAACTGACCTAAATGAATTACATGAAACTATCAATAATGAAGATTTTGCAAAATCTGTGCAAGAAATGCATGAAGCAGATAAAATCTTCATTATTGGCAGATTAAGCTCCTATCCCTTGGCTATACATTTTTTTCAAATGCTTTCAAAAACAACTGATAATGTGGTTTTAATCGATGATGAGAACATACAATCCATTGCAACAGTCAATTCCATTACGGCAAATTCAGTTTTGTTCAGCATATCCTTTCCACGCTATCCAAAATCAACATTAAATATAGTGAAAAAAGCCTCAGAAAAAGGAGCAACTGTAATTTCACTGACCAATAGCAGACTTTGCCCCACTGTGCCCCTTTCAAAATATACTTTAATCACACCCGTTGAAGTAATTTCCTATATTGATGTGTATATTTCTCCACTTGCCCTTATTTCTGCCTTGGCAATTTCATTTAGTGAAATTTACCCCGGCAGAACCCAAAAGTTTTTATCTGCCTTTGATTCTTATGCCGAAGAAAATTCTTTGTTTATAAAATAAAAAATAGAAAGTCCACATGAAAAAATCAAAAATTAAATTTCTCATGTGGACTAGGTTATATTATTATTTAATATTGTGAAAGCACTAAATAAAAATTTAAAACTTTTACCTTTCCCCCTTGTGCTCGCTTGCGTAAGCACTATAAGGGGGGTGTCATA
>CAYJGE010000025.1:0-27548 GCA_964369835.1 uncultured Mailhella sp. | reverse complement strand
AAAAATCAAAAACCATACCAAAATTGTGATTTTTGAAAACCGGAATGGCGTGGATTGACATGACATCAATTTCAAATCAATAAACATTAACTCGACAATTTTCTTGAACTTTGTTATTATTTTGAAAATTTTTCAAGAAAGTACTAAGTTAATTAATGTTGCATTAAACATCAAAAATTATAAAATTATGTTTATAATTTTAATGACTTGAAGAAATAAATATTTAACAACCCATAGGAATAATTATGAATACAAAAATTATAGCCACAATTGGACCGGCCTCATCTTCAGAAGAGGTATTAACAGGCTTAGCAATGTCAGGTGTCAGTGTATTTCGATTGAATTTTTCACATGGTGATAAAGAGTTTTTTAGACAGGTTGTTGGAACAATAAGAAGTATTGAGAGAAAGATTAATAAGCCTTGCACTATTATGCAGGATTTGTCAGGGCCTAAGATTAGAATTGGAACCATTGAAAATGATAAAATTCAAATCAGCCCTGCCGATAAGTTCATACTTGGCTATAATGTTGATGCAGAAAGTGTTTATTCTTGTTTATCATTAATTCCTTTTGAGTATGACGTCCTATTAAAATCTCTGGAAATAGGCGACAGATTGGTTTTGGCTGATGGTGGGCTTGAATTTTTTGTTGTTGATGTTGTAAATGAAAAAAGTATAATTATCGAAGCCGCCGGGTTTGGAATGATCACTTCCAAAAAAGGTTTGGCCATTCCAGGCAAGGTTTTACCCTTGCCTGCAATTACCGAAAAAGATAAGCAGGATTTAAAATTAGGAATAGAACTTGGGGTTGATGCAATTGCCATGTCCTTTGTTCAATCTGTAGAAGATATTTTAGACTTGAAAAATATTTTAAAATCCTATAAGGTTAAATTGCCTATTGTGGCAAAGCTTGAAAGACAAAAAGCCATAGACAATTTGGCTTCCATTGTCAATGAAGCTGATATGATAATGGTTGCCAGGGGAGATCTTGGTGTTGAATGTCCTCTTTCTTCCTTGCCGGGTATACAAAAAGCCATTATATCACATTGTAATAATATGGCAAAACCTGTAATTGTGGCCACTCAAATGCTTTTGTCCATGGTGCAAAATGTTTCTCCCACAAGGGCAGAGGTTACGGACGTTGCCAATGCTGTGCTTGACGGAGCGGATTGTGTAATGCTTTCAGAAGAAACAGCCGTTGGAAATCACCCTGTGGAAACAGTAAAATATATGAGTCAAATTCTTGAATACGCAGAATCTTATTATTTTACGACAAGAGCATTAAAAGCACCTGAAACAGGTTGTGAAGCAGCACAATTTTTGGCTTATGCAGCATGTTTATTGGCTGAAAAAAGTGATGTTCATTGTATTGCTGCCCACTCACAAAGTGGTTCTGCGGCAAGATTGTTATCATCTTGTAAGCCAAAGCATATGATTTACGCTCTGACTCCCAATGAAAATTCCTATAGATCAATGAACTTTTCTTGGGGAGTTCGCCCTGTTTATGTGAATGATATGCCGGATGCAAGCCATTTGGAAAGAGTGGAAAATTTTTTACTGAATAGTTCTGATTTGCCAAAAGGTAAGCAAGCTGTTATAACAGCAGGAGATACAAAAAACTGCACAACAACGGGTACAAATTTAGTTAAAATTTTTCAAAAATAAATTATAAATAGGTTTTAAATAACTGTTTGTCCGTAAAGTAAAAAAGATAGTGTACAAAATTTACAAGAAATAGGCTCAAAGCGTGTAAATTTCTTGTAAATTTTGACCTTGTGATGTTTTTTTTCAACGTGAACTGAATAGTATAAAGTTGTAAGTGTTTATGTGTGAAATTACTTTATTAATGGTTCATGTTTAAAAATATATTATCATTTCTAAACATGAACTGAATAGGTGAGAGAATGTCTGTTGCAGAAAAATCTATAAATGAAGAATATTATCCGATAAGTGAAGAAATACTAACAAGCTTTTCCAAGTTAAAGCCAAGTATTAATCTATATGTATTTCGGGAAGATATTTCAAGTTTATACCCTATTGCTCAAAAAGATCAACGTTTGTCGCAAGAGAGGGTTGTTCAGGTTGTGAAAGCTTGTAGGGAAGGCAGACTTTTTATCTCCAGAAGTGACAAACATATTTATATAAATCACTTGGCAAAACAAGCTGAATTTATTTTAATTGACCCTAATTTAAAGACAGAAGAATCACGTGATATATTATTAAAAGCATTAAGTATGCGCTTGGAAGCTTTTTTTGACCAACCCATTCAGAATTTTTATGATTTATTGCAAGTGGATTTAATGGTTTTTACTGAATATATTTGGACAAATAAGGCCAGAATAAATCTTTTTATGAATTCACTTCATATTGGAGATGACAGTCTGCATTTGCATACATTAAATGTTATAATTGTGGGAAGCTGGCTCTATTTGGTAACCTGTAAAAAAGTAGAGCGAGAAACCTTTGACAATTTGGTTCAAGGTTTTGCTTTACATGATATAGGATATACCAAAATTCCTGATTTTATATTGAAGAAAACTGCTATTTTATCAAAAGATGAGTGTGAAAAAATATATATGCATCCGGGGCAAAGTTTATTGATAGCCCAAAAATTAAATGTCGATACAGATGAATCAAATCAAGTGATTATGCAACATCATGAAATGCTTGACGGAAAAGGCTATCCAAAACGATTAAATCCGAAAACCATGTCAGACTTTGGCTCATTGGCTGCTGTTGCAGATACTTTTTCCTCTATGATAACAGACAGACCAAGGGCGAAACGTAAACCCACACTATATTCTGCCAAATATATTGCCAAAGATCCAAGGTATAATAAGAAATATAGCCATATTATAGCCAAAGCCTATATGAATGGAATGTTTAAGGATAGATAGTTTGAAAAACAAAAAAGCTATTTATCAGTAAAGTAAAAAATATAAAAAAATGCAAGAAATAAGCACATAAAGAGCTTTTTTCTTGCATTTTTTTTTAATCTTTTAAGCACAAAATAAATAAGAAAAACGTAGGTAGTCCCCACGTGATTCCGGTTTGAGGGGGAAAAACTCGTTTTTTTCAAAAAAACGTGGTTTTCCCCCTCAAAAAGCACAAAAACGGATTGACGTGTTAAGCCCAAAGAACCAAGCGGGTATCGATTGGTGAATTGAGATTTTCATTATACGGAACCACTCTTACACCATAGGAGTGGGGGCCATTCACATTGACAGAAAACTCGCCTATATAAACAAGGCGTCCGTTTTCGTGTTTTTCTTTATATTCAAGTGGATAAGTTGTGGGTTTTTCCACAAAATCGCTGACATCTTTACTTGTGCTATAACCTAAAACAAGCTCAACTCTCAGTTCATTTTCTGAAAGATCGGCAGGATTTACGGTTGCTACAATTCTTACTTTTTGTCCAACATAGAGAATATCACTGCTAACGCCTTCAAAAACCACTTCATCAATGCTCACATTTGGAAAGGAGTGAGCCACTTTATGTTTCCATTCGGAAATGCTTTTGGCAAGTGATAGTTCATTGGCAAAGAGGGCATGGCTTCTGTTGGCTGTTGGGGCGTAATAATCATCAACATAATCACTGACCATGCGGTGGGAACTATAATTGGGGGTTAGGGTACGCATGGCATTTTTGGCAATTTCAAGCCAACCATGGGGAATATTGTTTGCATCTTTGTCAAAGAAGAGAGGAACAACAGATTCTTCAAGTGTACGATAGAGCGATTGAGCGTCAACGTAACTTGCAACTTCTTCAATGGAGTTTAAGGTGCTGACAACAGGTCCTATTGTCCAACCATTTTTTTCATTATAGCCTTCACACCACCAACCATCTGAAATACTGAGGTTAACGCCTCCGTTTACAGATAGCTTCATGCCACTTGTACCACTGGCTTCATTGGGTCTGTTTGGAGTATTTAACCAAACATCACAACCACGAACCAGCTTGCGAGAAAGAGCCAAACTATAGTCTTCAACAAAGTAAATACGCCCGATGAAGCGTTCATCTAAGGTGTATTTGATTATTTCTTTTATAAGATCAATGCCTTGTTGATCGGCCGGGTGGGCTTTGCCTGCAAAAATGAAGATGACAGGTCTTTTGGGGTCACTAAGTAGACGGTGCAAGCGTTCAGGTTCTGCAAACAGTAAATTTGCTCTTTTATAGGGGGCAAATCGTCTTGCAAAACCAATGACAAGAGCATTTGGATCGGTTAAACCTGCACGCATGATTTTTTGACTGGCCAAAGGCACATTCAAGGTTTTGAAATAATCGGTTAAACTTTCGTCAACATGTTGTAAAAGCTTTGCTTTTTCTGATGTTTTGATGTCCCAAATTTTTTGAGACGGAATTTCATAAATTTTATCCCAATCATCAGAACTTGGTGGAAGATCTGCCCACCTTGATCCAAGGTATTCTTCAAGTAAATCACGCATATCTGAAGAAACATAGGAAGCAACGTGAATTCCGTTTGTTACAGCACCAATGGGAACTTCGGCGCGAGAATAACCTTTCCACGCCAAATGCCACATATCTCTTGAAACATCACCATGTAATTGACTGACACCATTGGCTTTTAATGAATAATTTAAAGCAAGCACTGTCATTTCAAACATATTATTATTTGAATTTGAAATTCTTCCCATGTTCAGGAAGTTTTGCATGGACAGGCCAATACTGTTAGCGTATTCACTAAAATAATGTTCCATAAGTTCAGGGCTAAAACGCTCATTTCCGGCATCAACAGGGGTATGAGTTGTGAAAACACAAGAAGCTCTGACGGCTTCGCACGCAACTTCAAGACTATTGCCTTGATAAATAATATCCTTAATTCTTTCAAGAATTAAAAATGCAGAGTGCCCCTCATTCATATGATATACTGAAGGTTCAATTCCAAGTTGGTGGAGAAGTTTGACGCCTCCCATGCCAAGTAGAATTTCTTGGCGAATTCGGCAATCCCTATCGCTGATATAGAGTTGAGCCGTTGTTTTGCGATCTTCAACTGTATTATTGGGTATATCTGTATCCATTAAATATAATTTAATACGTCCAACCTTTGCCAGCCAAACTTGAGCATGCAATTTACGGCCGGGCAAGCTTAAAACCACTTCCATTAATGAACCATCATTTTTATAAACTCGTTCCATAGACATGGTTGAAAAATCATTTTCATTATAGATGGCCAATTGGCTGCCATTGGAATCAAGCTTTTGATGAAAATAACCATTTTTATATAAAAGACCAACGGCAACAAGAGGAATGTTTAAATCACTTGCTGATTTTAGATGATCTCCAGATAAAACTCCAAGGCCACCTGAATAAATCGGTAAGGTTTCACATATTCCATATTCGGTTGAAAAATAGGCAATGGGTTTTTTTTCAGAAAGATTTTCATTAATGGTTTTTGGTAATTGAACCATATAATTATCAAATCGTTCTAAAACCTTGTCCATCTTTTTCAAAAACAATGAATCATGGCTTAATTCCTCAAGGCGATCACCTGAAACATTTGCCAATAATTTTAGTGGATTATTTTGGAAATCTTTCCAAATAACAGGGTCAATAATGGAAAATAAGTCTCTTCCGTCTGTTTGCCAACACCACCAAAGATTGTCTGCCAATTCATGTAAGCGTTTTAAACGTGGGGGCAAACTGGAAATGGCCATGAATGAACGCAAAACAGGGGTTGAGGACGAGGTGGATTTTAAAACATGTTTAACATCTTCCGAAAACTCTGAATTTTCCTTATTGCGTTCAAGAGCCTTGTCAAGGGCGAATTTATAGGCGTCTTTATAATTGGGGAAGAATTTTTCCCATGAGAAATTTTTAGATAAATTACGAGCAACTCGACGATCTGCCTCAAGCTCTGATTCTGATTGACAAGCTGAGGTCATGATAACTTCCCGCAAGTCATTTACGATTTGATCATGGGTTCTTTGTTGGCGTGGCACCACATAAACACCGCCATTATTACCTTTTTCATTTTGAAGCTGTCTTGACCAAACTCCAAAACCTGAAAGATCGGTTGTAACAGTCGGAACAGCCCAAGCCGCACTTTCTTGTGGTGTATAACCCCAAGGCTCATACCATGATGGGAATAGCCCAAGATCACAAGCTGATAAGGTTTGTTCATAATTTAAATTTATAAAGCCATCATGTCCGTTTAATTGGGCAGGTACAAAAATAACTTGGACATTATTATCAGGTTTATTGTTTAATCCAAGATGCATACTGCTATTTATGATGGGGTCATTTAATACATCATACACATTATGGGAGGTTAACCAGTGCTCACTGCGTTGAGGTTTTCTTTCAGGGTCACCGCTGATGGCATCGTTATTTACTCCCGTATGTCCACCCATTACCGCAAACAAAACAACAAGATGATTATTTGAACCACGCAGGGCTTCGTTCACTTTTGCAAGAGCTTCAAGGCAAATATCAAGCCCCTTGTTTTTAAATTCATATCTTCCCGAAACAATTATAAATCTGGTTTGTTCAGGTAATGGTCTTCTTAATAAATTTTCAAAGGAATCTTTTAATTTGGCTCTATAGCCTTCAACTTTTTCACGATCTGTGCTGTAGTCCGGAATGACACGCATATCAAGACCATTTAAAGTAAGAACATCAGGATTGCGCGCCAAGAAAACAGAAGCTTCATTGGCCGTGATACGGCTTACAGTGGTAAAACAATCTGCTTCTCTGGCTGCAATTTTTTCCATGGAACATTTGGCTGTGATATTATGGTTTGCAGCTTCACGCATGGGATTAATCTGATACATTTGTTTGTAAATATTATAACCTGAACCTGCCAAAGCACGACCAAGCATGGTGGCATGTGTTGTGAAAATAGTACCGATTTGAGGTGCTTGTCGTTTTACAGTTAAAAGACCTGCTCCGCACATCCATTCATGGAATTGCGCAACAGCATTTTGACCTGTGGGTTCAACAACCAAATGGAAAATAGAGGAAATTATTTCACCGCAAACAGCACTAAACATAACAGGTTCTGCATAATCCCAACCTCCTGTCATGGAATCAACTCCATAACGATTCCATAGTTTATAGAGAAGTTGGTTTAAATTCAAACGATCTTTAAAATTAACCAGAATTGTTTTGGGGCGTCCAGGAATGTTCCAGCGTCCCAGACGACATTGAAAATTCTTTTGTTGCAGAATTGACCTTATGGAAGTCCAACAATCTTCATTGGTTTCTTCAAATTCGGCATTATTTCCAAAGTCAGGGCCAAGTAGATAATAATGATCATTAAAGTGTTCAACGGCTTGTAAAGCTTTACTGCTTACAACTGTATAAATGCCGCCTACTTTATTACAAACTTCCCAGCTTACTTCAAAAGCTGTTGTTTGATCTAATTGTGAATGCATATATTCTCCTTAAAAAATTACATAACTCAAAAATTAACAGAAGATAAAAGATTACTTTTTTAAATAAAACATAAAAGTAAACTAAATAGAAAATAAATTAATATTGATTTAAAAGCAGAAAAATACTTTGGGAAGAAAGCTTAAATTTATATAGTAATTCCGGATAAAACTACCATATCAGATACGACCCGCTTGTCGAACGAGTAAGTAACAGACAAACACTTTGTATGGAAATAAATGCAATTATATTACATTGTTAAAAAAATAAGGCTAGTGTGTCTAAAAAAAATGATATTAGTGATGCCAATAGAAAATTCCGTAAAAGACCAAATGATAAAATAAGATATGAACAAAGAATAAGGCATTATTAAAATTATGTCAATAATATAAATTTTACATGTAAGTGAAAATTATGTTACTCCAATAAAGGCTGTTTAAGTTCCCGATTTGGCAAGAAGATTGCCACACTCGTTTCACTCGTTCGCAATGACTGCCAATATTTTTTATTTCGTTAACCAACAATCTTAACTCTGCAATATATATCAAGTAAAAACAAATAAGATGTCATTACCCTGTCTGCAAGATGGTTTTTTATACCGGATTAACATAAAGCAAAAAACACAAAAAGACCCCCACAAATAATGTAGAGGTCTTATTCGTTTAGACTTTTTTTTCCAAGGTCTGTTCAAAATCTGCCAATACATTCATATAGTTAATATAGGCATCATAGGGTGAATCATAGGGGTTGAAATATTTATGAACATCTCCGTCTGAAAACCATTTTGTGCACATGTAATAAAAATGGTCGGAAGTTTGCAAATGACGCCATGTTTTTAATATTTCTTGGTCATTTGAAGCAAGAACTTCTTTTTCAAGACGATAGACTGACTCAATGGCATCATGTTGCATATCATTGCCAAGCCAAGCTGTCAGATCTCTTTCCAGATCAGCCCAAGAAATTTCTTCCGGAATGTCCAGTCTTGCCATGGGGTCAATGTTTTCAGCAACTTCTGAGGGAGTCAAGAATTTAAAATTTTTATTCTCCATGATTTTTTCAGGTAAAACTTTCATAAATTCAAAAATTCCTGAATCTTCCCATTGATGTTCACCAAAGGTTTCATAGTCCATAAATAGATTTATTACTTCACCTTTTAATCCGGCAGTATGTACCCAATTGGCAAATTTATCGGCTGTTAATGGAAATTCTGCCCAGCCACGATTTGAAAAGCGAAAAGCAATATCGTCAGACAATTGGTAATTTTTTAATAATAATTTCAAGTTTAAGCAATTGGCAGGTTGATAAACAATGTTTGGAGTTCTCCAACCAAGAATATGGTCTGCACCTTCTGCCAAAATTGCTTTATATCCCAATTTTTCAACCATTTTGGCAATTCTGTTGCTATAAATTAATTCTGTATTGCGAAAAACCTTTGGCTTTACAGCAAAGAATTTTTCTAACATATCTGAATGTAATTGAACTTGTTGATTAAATTCTTCTTCTGAATAGAGAGCTGAAAGGGAATGGGCATAGGTTTCGGATAATAATTCCACACAACCTGTTTTAACAAGTTCTTGAAAAGATTGCAAAACTTCAGGAGCCCAAATAGAAAGCTGCTCCATAACAACGCCTGAAAGTGAAAAGCTTATTTTAAATTTACCCTCATGCTTATTGATTAAATCTAAAAGCACTTTATTCATGGGTAAATAACATTTATTTGCCACTTTCCATAAAATTTCACCATTAGCTTTGTCATCTTCATAAAAATGACTTTGTCCCATATCAAAAACTGTGTAGTGGCGTAAACGATAAGGCTGATGCACTTGAAAATAAAAACATATTGCTGACATAGTTATCTTCCAAAGATTTAAAAGATTATTTAATGCGTGCGAAAAATTAAAAAATTTTTCCGATAAAGCCATCTTGCCATTAAACCAATATATCAAAAAATTTTAAAAATCATAATAGAGATCTCTGCACAATTATTAATTTTTTTAATAAAAATCTGTTTTCAGAATGAAATTTTTTATTTTTAGATAAATTTTTGTGCAGAGGTAAAAGGCACGTGATTCTGGATTGAGGGGGAAAACCACGTTTTTTTGAAACATTCCACGACGCCTGACGGCTGGGCGAGTTTTTCCCCTCAAACGTAAGCAATCGCTTCCCCCTTTCCTTAAAAAACATTTTATTAAGTAATAATATAACTATTTTGATTTATTAATATTTTACTTAATATCTAAAATCAAAAATTATGCCATAATTATAGTTTTTGAAAACCGGAATGGCGTGGGTAAAAGGCACGCCAAAAAAATCTTTTGTCGGTCGTGTTTACGGTGTAAACACTCCATGAAACCTTTGCACAATGAATTGTGCAGAGGTTTCTAATATTTTAAAATCATATTGATATAGTTAAAATTAAGGAAATGCCGGTTAATTTTTTCATACTAAAATAGTGTATGGAGTTAAATTTTTCAAATGGTGATTAAGCTTATTTTTTTGAAAGACTATTTTCATAAATAGTAATCAGTTTGTTGGCGGCATTTTCCCATCTGATATGTTTTAGTTCTTCTTTACAATTTTTGACCATTTCTTTGGCTAGGCGAGGATTGGCAAGGACAGCACAAATTTTGTCCGCCATGGCCTGAACGTCCCAAAAGTCAACCTTTAGGGCATTTTTAACCACTTCAGCCACGCCTGATTGTTTTGAAATTAAAACAGGAGTGTCATAAGCCATGGCCTCAAGGGGGGCAATTCCAAAGGGTTCCGAAACACTTGGCATGACATATAAATCACTCATGGCATACATTCTGTCCACGTCTTCACCTTGTAAAAAACCTGCAAAGTGAAAACGGCTTCCCATTCTCATTTGGGCAACCATACGCACCATACGTCTCATCATATCACCGCTTCCGGCCATGATAAAACGAACATTTGGCATACGGTCTAAAACCAATTTGGCAGCTTTAATAAAATATTCAGGACCTTTTTGAAAGGTAATCCTTCCCATGAAAAGTACGTATTTTTCATTTAGGTTATGAAGTGGGATGTTAAGTTTAGCTCTTGATTCTTCTTGGGTTAAAGCATTGTGAACCACAGAAATTTTATTGGGATCTATTCCATAAAGTTCTGTAATTCTGGTTTTTGTGTAATGACTGACAGTGACTATGCTATCGGCCGCTTCAAGTCCTGCCTTTTCAATTACTGAAACTTCGTGGTTTAAATTTACTCCGCTTCTGTCGCTTTCCAAGGCGTGAATATGCACAATAAGAGGCTTTCCACTCAAATGTTTGGCAACAATGGCGGCAGGACAAGTCATCCATTCATGGGCATGGATTACATCAAATTGTTCGTCCTTTATTCCTAAAACACTTTGACTGTAGCGAAATACTTCAGCCATTAAGTCATTTCCATAACCTCCATGTAAGGAAAGTACTGTTTCCCCGCGGTTAATGGTTTTTTGGGTTTCTTCTACAATTTGCAATAGTTCACTGCTTGTTTTTTCTGAAACCATTTTAGTTGCTTGTTTTAGAAAAGTTAGCGGCATGGTATGGGGGTCATACATGAATGAGGTGGAAGTTCCACCGCTTTTTTGCCAATAACTTTGTAATTCTGCATAACTTTCTGAGTTTGCATAAGCATGTAACAACGATTGAATAGGAAAAATTTTTAATTTTTCTTTCCAAACTTCTTGAACATAGGCAACAGCCATTTGTTTTTCCCAAGAAGTACCCAAGATATTAATAGTTTCCTCAAAACTTATCTCTCGATTATTTTCTTCTTGGATAGTTTGAATTTGTCTATGTTCGATTGTGGAAGTGACTGTTTCTTCCCAAGTTATTTTTGTGCCATCTGCTTCTCGCAAGGTTAGACCTTGGGATAAATTTAATTGTTCTTTTCCTTCCATGTGTGGAAGCATAAAAAGAACTTCAACTCCTTTTTCAGCTAAAGCACGAGTAATACCATAGCAAGCTGTACCTAAACCGCCACTTTTATAGGGAGGAAATTCCCATCCAAACATTAAAACACGCATAAACTCTCTTCTAGTCTTATAAAAAGCATTTAAAAATTAATATTCACAACTAAAATCATTTTTAATTTATAAAAATGTTTAAAAATTAATATTTACAACTTGTTGTGTGTTTTCAGCTTCCCATTTGCTTACTTCCTTGGGTGCTTTTTTGCGCAAGTTTGATAATAAGCGAATCAATTCTGCCACACTCCAAGCTTGTGCAATACAACCATCAGCCAAATAAGGTGGATCAGCCATAAAAATTTCAGAAACTGTTCCTATGCCCACTTCGGTTAAATGGCTTGTTAAAAGCGGGCTTATGGTGTCTAAAAGTTCACGGGTGGCACTGTCAATATCCCATGCAACCTTTAATAGGGCATCACAATAAATGCCAAGTGGCCAAGGCCAAACAGTTCCTTGATGATAGGCTCCGTCACGCTCCTCCGGGCTTCCCTTATATAAGGTATGATAATTTATATCATTGGGTGCAAGGGTTCTCATGCCATAGGGAGTAAGCAGAGAATTGTGGCAGGTTTGCACCACATCTCCCCAGTATTTTTCATTGAGAATGGGGAAAGGCAAACCAACGGCAAAAAGTTGATTGGGTCTTAAGCTTGTATCTTGTCCTTCAGGGCGCCAACAATCGGCAAGATATGAAACATCATTTTTTTCAACCCAAAATCTTTCTTTAAAGGTTGAACTCATTTTATCCAAAACTCGCTGATGACAAAGGGCATGCGGTTTTTTCTCGCCATAAATTTTAGCTACTTTACGCACAAATGCCAGTAAATTATACCAAAGGGCATTGATTTCAACAGGGCAACCATATCTTGGAGTAACAGCCTTGCCATTAACCACTGCGTCCATCCAAGTTAACTGTGTTTGTGCAGAGCCAACATGTAAAAAGTTTTCATTATCCATGCGAACATGGGGCACAGATCCGGAAGCATATTTTTCAACCACTTCTTTTATAAATGGCCAACAATGTTCACGAAAATATTTAGGTGCCTTGGCTGATGATTCAAAGGCAGTTTGGGCGGCAAATGCAAACCATAAGGAGGCATCAACGCAATTATAGGAGTGATTACCGTCAGAAGAAAACATGTTGGGGATTTGTCCATTATTTGCTTTGCTTGCCAAACGATTTAATATATTCCAGCCCTGTTCACTTTCGCCGGATTCAAAAGTAAGTCCGGGCAGGGAGATACATGTATCACGCCCCCATGATTCAAACCAATGATAACCTGCAACAATGGCTTGATTATTGTCATATTCATTAACAATGAAGCGTTGTCCTTCCAATTGTAAATGTCTTTCAAGGGGGGAAAGGTGATTTTTGCTAAGATTAACAGCTTCTCTTCGAGATAATTCATTATTCCAAAGATCTTCAAGGTTGCCGAGGTTTTTGATTACATTTTCTGTGGAGGCACAAATAATAATGGGTTTTCCTTGCTCTATTTCCATATCCATAACACCGGGCTGGAAAAGATCTTCGTGATTGGCAAAGCCTCTTGTGGCTTCAATCATATATTCGACATTATAAAACCAGTCAGGAGAAGGATAAAAAGTATAGGGTGCATTTGATTGCATGAAAAGAGGAGGTAATGAATTATAGGGTCTAATGCAAAAGCCATTGTCAATCGGCCAAGTTTTAACCTGCAAATCAATGTTTGCATGGGTTAGATTATGCATATTGCGAAAGGCCAAGAGAGGTTTGACTCTCAATTTAAGTTTTTGTGGCAAGGTTGCACAGTTATCCGAACAATTTACACATTGTAAATTATAGCGGATAAGAGTTACATTTTCCTTATGCAACATCATAATTTGTCTGCTTATGTGTAAGTCGCCAAATTTATAGGTAAAGGTAGGAATTTGACCAAGGCTTACCTCATGCAGAAATTCATGACCTTGAGGATAATATATTTCGGGGTGCTTACGAGAGGACAGGGAAACTTCTCTGTCTTCAATATGTAATTCGTCTTCAATGTTTGAAAGTAATACATAACGACCCGGAGGATCATCAAGCTTTACAACCAATAAACCATGATATTTTCTGGTATTGCAACAAACCAAAGAGCTTGAGGCATATGAACCTAAAGCATTGGTTTCAATCCATTCTTTACGTAAGGATTTTCGTAAATTTTTGCATACAGTTTTATTAAACACAAATTCCATAATCTCGTTCCTCAAAGTAATTAATAAAAACTAAACTCATTATAAGTATTCGCATAGAATTATATGATATATTAAAATTTTTTACAAATTCTTGATATTTTAATAAAAAAGAAGTTAGATTTTAATATGCATAATAATATTCGTCTAAAAAAAATATTAACATAAATTAGAAAAAAAAGCAATAGATTTGATATAAAAAATATCTGATTTGATGTTTTATTTATTTTAGAGTGGCAGATTAAATCATATTTTATTTTAATCAGTGCTTCCATAAGGAAACAAATATTGCTTTGCAAGATTTGCACCTCCCCAAAGGGCTGCATTTTCTTGTTTTATTAATATTAAATCTATTTGCTTTATAATATCTTGCATGGGTTTTGAGATATCATAAAATTCTTGAATAAAATTTTGATGCTGAAAAATAGAGGGATTTTTCCTAAAAACGCCTCCTCCAAGGTATAAACCACCCAAGCATAAAGTATTTAATGCCCAGTGCCTGCAAAAACGTCCTAAAAATCTTGTATATAAACTCAATTGCAAACTATTTTTTTCACTTTTAAAAATGATGCTTGCAACTTCATGGGGTGGAAGATTTTGACCGTGCACATAGGCATGTAAAAGGGTTAAACCTTGGCCCGACAAAATATCTTCTGCACTTAATTTTTTTTTGTTTAAAAATTTTGTTGCAAATTCTGCAAAATCTCTTTCTTGTTCTGTTTGTATGGACATGTCAACATGTCCGCCTTCTGCTTGCAAGATTGTCCATGTGTTTTGCAGGTTTGGAATAAGGGCGGCAGTTCCGAGTCCTGTTCCTGCCCCAAGAATTCCCTTGGTTTTTTCGGGAATTTGTTTTTTGTTTTGATTAGAATTTTTGATCCTTGAATCATTTTCTAAAACATAAAATACTTCCAAATCTTCAATCAAACAGGCGTGGGCTTGCAAAACAAAATCATTCACAAGTTTAAATTTTTCCATGGATTTTGCAAAATCATATTTGCGAAAATCCAAATGCAAGGGAGCATTGGTCAGTTTTACACCCAGCCCGTCACTCTCAATGGGACCTGCCAAGCCAAGACAAATAAAATCAGCTTGTTCAAAGTTGATATTGGTGCAGGCGGCAACTTCCAAAAAATCATCTGTATTTTTTAATTCACTTGTGTTACAAATATGTTGTGAAATTAAATTAATTTTCTCATTTTTTTCAGACTTGGTTTCTAATGTAAAATGGGCAAAACGGCAATTGGTTCCGCCAATGTCAGCACAAAGAATATTTTTGAGCATAAAAAACCTTGGAATTAATTTATAACATAAAAAAAAGGCACAAATAAATTTGTGCCTTTTGGGAACCGGACACCCGATAACAACCGTTACCGTTGCTTCCTTTCAGACCTGGCGGAGTTGGCGGCGTTAACGCCGTCCGGTTCCCTTTTTCTTAGAAATGATTTATTTCAAAAAATAAATACTGTCAAGAAAAAATTTTAACCCATGGAAAATTGCTTGTTTTTTTGGCAAAAATATTATATTTTTTTGAAAGTAATGATTAAATCAATGCCATATAAGAAATAAATTGTATTAAATTAATAGATAACATATTTTTTTAATAGGAGAAAATCTATGTCACAAACCATGGAAAGTGCTGCAAAAATCACCAAAATTTCAGGTGAAGTTTATGTTGAAAGAAATGGTGAAAAAATATTGCTTGAACAAGATTCTCCTATTTATGAAACAGATAAAATTATAACTTCTGCCGATTCCGGTGTTCAAATTCAATTTAATGACGGAGCCATTGCTGATTTAAGTCCAAACTCTACTTTAATAGTGAAAGATTTTGCTTTTGGTTTTGGTGAGGATACCTCTTTTATCTTAAACTTGGCAAATGGGGTGATGCGTTCTGTGAGCGGTGATGTGGTTAAGGAAGATCCCGATGCGTTTAGAATTGTAACACCAAGCGCTACGGTTGGAATTAGGGGCACAGAGCTTTTAACCATGGTATTGCCCGATAATGAAATTCATGCCGTTATTCATTTGGGTGAGGGGCATACTGTTGTGGTTACAACCTTTGACGGTCGCCAGCTTATATTAACAGCATCACATCAAGGGGTTGAAATTAATCCTGATTTGTCAGCGCCATTGATGCTTGAATTATTTACCGAAGAAGAATTGACAGAATTTATCGATTTTTCAGCTCAATATTTAAAAAGTGCCATGGAAGATCAAGCCATAACAGACGTTTCCGAAGGTGAAACAATTAATATTTTACTTGATGAATCTTTACTGAGTCAAATTACAAGTGAACAACTGGCTGCTTTGGAAGAAATTTTTGCAAATGCGGGGCTTGAAGTGTCAACTGAAAGCTCTTTGGAAGATAGTGATGACTTATTAGATGATAGCAGTGAAAGTGATGACGATGACGATGATGGTGACGACGGCGATGATGGAGACGACGACGGCGACGATGCTGATGACAGTGACGACGGTGAGGAAATCGGCACCGGAAGTTCAACAAGCCATCAACCTTTAAATACTAACGAAGAAATCGAGATAAATGGCAATCTAAATTATAATATCACAACCTCAGGCGGTGATGATGAGATTACTGTAAAAGGGGATTTTACAGCCGGAATCATTAGCACAGGTGGTGGTGATGATGATATTAAAATAGAAAATAATATGTCAGCAGGCACAGCAATAAATGCAGGCGATGGTGAGAATGTTGTTACAATTGTTGGAAACCTATTTGGAAATATCAGTGCAGGTACAGGAAAAGATGTTGTTACAATTGAGGGAGATGCCAACTCTGCTGCAATAATCAATGTTGGTAGTGGTGAAAATACAGTAGTAATTAAGGGACTTTTATCCGGATCTGTAACCACGGGAAGCGGTGTAGATAAGGTTGAAGTGGAAAACCTTAATGGTACAGCCAATATCAGTGTAGGTAGTGGAGAAGATGAGGTCATAATCAAAACTGTTTCGGCTGGCGGTGCGGATATAGATTTAGGCAGTGATAATGTTAAGGATATAATAAAAATAGAAGCTTTAAACGGTAATAATATAACTATTCGTAATTTTGTGAATGGAGTTGATGAAATAGAAATTAATGGAACTGATTATACTACTTCAGGAGCTGCTCAAACAGCACATCCTTCTGTGAATTTTGCATAATATTTCAAAAAATTATAAAATTTTATGCTTGGCGTGAGAACTTTTAAAGAATGATTATGTTTAATTCTTTTATGCCATTAAATAAAAAACTCAGATACATTGTTATAATATGTCTGAGTTTTTTATTTAGTACGTCAATCCGCTTGTGAAAATTACTTTCAAAGAGACCTCTGCACAATTATTAATTTTTTAGGGCAATCATTTAACGACAAAAGCGTGGTTTTGTCTATTCTTGCCAAAAAAATCTTTTGTCAAAAATAAAAATATTTAAAAAGTTCTTTTAAAAAATAAACGTAAAACAATATGTTAGAAAAATTTGTTTTTTAAGGAAAGGGGGAAGCAGTTACGTTTGAGGGGGAAAAACTCGCCCAGCCGTCAGGCGTCGTGGAATGTTTCAAAAAAACGTGGTTTCCTCCTCAAAAAATACAAAAACGAATTGACGTGTTTATTTAGTTTAACATGTGTCTGATAAAGAATAAGTTTATTCAAACTTTAAACCCATTTGAATAAGAGTTTGTTCTTGCCATGCTTTTCCAAGCAATTGAAAACCAATGGGCAAACCATTTGCGCTTTTTCCGCTTTGTAAAACAATTGTCGGAACTCCGGCTAAACTGCCAAAGTCAACAAAGGTTCTGGCCAAGGCAAAATCAGAAAGTTCTGAATCTAATTTTAAAGGAAGGCAAGGGCTCACAGGTGAAATAAGCATGGAATCATTGTCAATTATACTGTCCATTCTGCACATAAGTTCACTTTTCTTATTTAATGCTTCAATATATTGTTCATACTTAATGCTTTCACCAAATTCCATATCTTTAATAATTACAGGGTGAACCAAGTTCAAATCATGGAAATTGCGAATATATATACCGGCTGTATTTGCAAATTCATAAGCCCGTATTATATTAACTATTTCGCCAATTTCATTGGTATATTCAGGAATATCTTTATTTACTGTCTCAAAACCTAATTTTTCCCATTTTTCCAAAACAGATTTAAAATCTGCAATAACTTCTTTATCACAATCAAAATCAAATACTGCTTTTGGTACAATCAGTTTTTTAATGGTATTTTCTTTTTCATTGTCACAAGGTGATGAAACAAGTTCAGAATAAAATAAATTCATATCTTGAATGGTTCTGGTAAAAAATCCCGGACAATCCAATGAAAAACCACGAGGAAAGACACCAAAACTATTAAACAAACCTTGAGTTGGGCGTAAACCGACAAGACCACACCAAGCAGCCGGTATACGCACAGAACCGCCTGTATCCGACCCTATTCCGATATGAGCAAATTTATTTGCAACTGCAACAGCTACACCACTTGAAGAGCCGCCGGGGCTATATAAAACTTCGCCACCATAGGGATTAATTGCAGGCCCAAAGGCAGAGGTTTTTCCACTGACATGAGCCGCAAATTCGTCCATATTGGCCTTACCAATAATTAACATTCCCAATTTTCTTAATTTGGCAACAAAAGGTGCATCAAGTTCCTTTGCCTTTGAGTTTATAAAAACATTACTACCCACTGTTGTAGGAATATTAACCACGTCAATATTATCTTTAAATACAACAGATAAACCATGTAAGGAACTACGATAATTATTATTTGCTATTTCAAGATCCAATGCTTCTGCCTGAGATTTTGCTTCACTTGAAATATAACAAAGTGCATTTGCACTTTTATTTTTATCATCTATGTTTTTTAATGTATTTTTTGTTAATTCTGATATGGATATTTCTTTTTTATAGATTTTTTTACTGTCATCAAGAGCTGTTAACATCATAATTTCTCCAATTTATGAATTTTTGCTCAAATACTTATTATTTCAAAGCATTAAAATGTTAAGAAATAAAAAACCAAAAAAATAGTTATTATATTAGGGTGTGTTTCTTAATTCTTGAGTTGTTTTCTATTACTTGTTTTTGCTTCGCAAAATCAAGAGGGGTTTTCTACTGTCATAAAAGATAGGGGTAAACCGGTCAGACTTCCAATATCTGCGTCAAGCTGTAAATTTTATCGGTTATGTACTCGAGTACACGCCCTCTAAAATTTTTCGCTTTCCTTGCTCTTGAAAACCTGTCTTATTTTACCCGCTATTTTATGACATTACCTCGCTTTTTGTTTGCCAAAACAAATAGTTACTAATTCGTTTATACACAAGGTAAAATTTAAAAATTTCAAATTTTTATCATAAATAAAGTAACTCTTTACTATAACGTTAAATAATTTAGAAACACACCCTAATCTCTGCACAAATAATTGTGCAGAGATTTTATAAAAGTAAGTGAGCAGTAGATTATTTCATTTATTTTTTGACTGAAGCAGTTTCGTCTACACTACGAGCTGCGGTTTCTTGTCCCCAAATCCATAAAATTATGATAGAAATACTAAAGGCAATTGCCATAAAGGTAAATACTGCCTTTACTCCGCCCATATCTAAGAAGAATGCCAAATAATATGTGGCAAGAACACCACCGACAATACGAGATACAGCTTCACCAAAACCTGTTCCTACTCCACGAAGCTCGGTTGGGTATTGTTCGGCAATATAAAGTTTACACACAGGCATAATACCGGCACCAAAAAAGGCAACTATGGCACCAAATAATAATAATAATCCCATGGATTCTGTGCCTGTTAATGCAAATAGTGCAATAATCGAAATAATAACGTAAATACTCCATATTGGTTTACGTCCATATTTATCAGCCAAAGGACCCATTGCTATTGCACCAAATCCGCTGATAAGAGCCATTGTTCCACCTAAAAGAAGGGAATGTGATTTTTCAAATCCATAGTTTGTAAGTATAGTCGGAACATATACCATAAGAACATACCATGTAATTAATCCTGCTGAAAACATACTCCAAGAAACTATTGAGCGTGCTAAGTAAGGTGGTTTGAATATATCTTTCCAATTTGCTTTTTTACCAATAGATTTTTGATATTCTGCATTTTCAAGTGCTTCCAATATTTTTGGATTAATAAATTCATTGTCATGTTCAACACCCGAACTACGTTCAAATTTTTCAACAAGTAGGCGAACTTCTTCATGTCTATTTTTCTTCATAAGCCAACGAGGTGACTCAGGTAAGTATTTATGTAGAAAATAAATAGTTACAACAGGTAAACCACCGACAATAAATGGTATACGCCATGCAACTTCAGGTGCATAATTGGTAATTGCCCATGAACCAACCAAGGTCGGTAAAAAATAAGAGCTTGATAAGATGGCATTACATATACAAACCAAAACAGCTCTATGTTTGGCAGGTGAAATTTCAGAAATCATCAAATAGGGAAGTGGGAAAACCGCTCCTGCGCCCAGCCCGGATATAAAGCGCATGGTTATTACCCAAGTAATATTTTCAAAAAGACTTCCGATTAAAGTAAAAAATGTAAAAATAAACACGCCGAATAATAAAATCTTTTTACGGCCATATTTATCTGTAAGAAATCCGGCCAAGGCTGTTCCTATAACAATGCCGGCTGTAGAACAAGCTCCAAGTAAACCAACAGTGCTTGGGCTTAATGTCCAAAGCTCTCTCAAAACCAAGATAACTTGGCTAATCATACCAATATCAAAAGCTTCCATAACCCAGCACCAAGCCAAAAGACCAACCAAAGCAAGTACAGATTTATTTAGAGGCATTCGGTCAAGACGTGATAATAAATTAGCTTCAATACGAATTTTATCGTTTTCAATAACTGCTGACATAAAAATCTCCTTTATAATTTTCATTGTATCTTTAAATCTCAATCAACATAAAGCACTGTTAAAATAATTATTTTAACAAAATTGAACTTTGGCATAAATTAAAAAACTTAAAATACTAAAAACTTAAAATCAGGAAACTTAAACCATTAAATTTGTTACCTCCAATTATAAAAATTTAAATATTCATTCTATCTTGTTTTGCCTAAAAACTTTATATTATTTTAAATAAAAGCTGATTAAAATAATCATAATCTTTTTTTCAAAAAGTCGAATTTTATGATAAACTAAAGAATACATTTCATAAATAATAAAAGTTGCTTGTTATTTAAAATGATTTAAATAATATAAACAATTTTAAAGTTTATTAAAATATGCGGGAATTAATAATATTTGATATTATTGAAAATGTTTATGAGAAAATTTTAAAATTTTTAAAATTTTTCTCATAAACATTAGACATTACTTCCATAGAACTTTTACGGGTAAATTAAAAATAATGGAAAGCAAGATTATTTTAATACATTTTGGAATGAAACAAGATAGTTTCGTAAATACATAAGAAAAAATAGGAATTTGTAAAGCAAATTTCTTGTATGCCATTTTTCTTATGCTTTTGTAAGAAAATAGCACATAGGAAATATTTGTCAATTCTTTTTTTGTGATTTTTTTAACAATTGAATGCGAATATGCTCTGCCAAATCTCACAAAAATACCTTGACAAAAATTGATATACTAGTATATCATTCTTTCAAAGGAGTAAGTATGATTATAAATCAATCGGGTTTACTTAGATTAAATATTTATGAATACTTATATGAAGAATTGCGAAATGGTAGATTAAACCATGAAAAAGCAATTAGTTTGAATAAATTATCATCGGAGCTGGGAATAAGTAAAACTCCTTTGCGAGATGCTTTGCTTGAACTTCAGGCAGAGGGTTTTGTTACCTTATACCCTCAAAGAGGTGTATTTATTAACCAATTAACTTGTGAGCAAAAAACAGAAATTTATGAAGTTTGCTCAATCTTGGATGCAAAAGTCATTCAAGAAGTTTTTCATAAAGTAACAGATTCTGAAATTCAAGAGTTAAAAAAAATAAATAGGTTAATGGATCCAAATTCAGGTGAATTAACTTGTGAAAAATACAATAAGTATAATGTTGATTTTCATGAAATATATTTAGCTTTATCAAACAATAATTTTCTAAAGAAAATCATAAGAACAAGTCGGATACGTTTATTTCAATTTACCAATAGAAATTGGGGGGAAGAGTTTTCTAGGGTGAACTATTTTGAACATTTGAAAATAATAGAATTATTTGAGCATGGAAACCCTGATGAGTTGTCAGATTATATTCAAAATACTCATTGGTCTTTTAATTGGTAATAATTTTATATATTAAGCCATGTTGATAAATTAATAAATGCTTTATTATATTTGTTGAAGTAAGTATAGGTATATATAAGAGTCTAAATTTTTTATTTATTTTGTAAAAACTAATGGATTTTTGCCGGGAGATATTATGCGTATTCGTGATTTTGGGCTATCAATGGGAACATTACCTACAGGTAAATATAATGCAATTACAGATGTCAAAAATGTTAAAGTTGGACATTCGACAGTAATTAAAGATAGTGCAGATGAAATTTTTGGTATTGTCAGAAGCGGAGTTACAGCAATAATTCCAACGGAAGATATTGTAACAAACCCCATTTATGCAGGATATTACAGTCTTAATGGCAATGGTGAACTATGTGGAAGTCATTGGATAGAAGAATCAGGTTTATTGCAAACTCCCATTTGCTTGACCAATACTCATAGTCTTGGGTTGGTACGCGATGCAATTATTCAGTATTATTATGAAAAATTAGATGTGTTGTCAGATTATTGGATGCTTCCTGTTGTGGCTGAAACATGGGATGGCTGGCTTTCTGATATAAATGGTATGCATATAAAAAAGGAACATGTTTATGAAGCTTTGGATAATGCAAAATCGGAATACGTTACCGAAGGCTGTGTGGGTGGCGGAACAGGAATGATTTTGCACGAATTTAAAGGCGGAATAGGCAGTAGTTCTCGAATTGTCAATATACATAATGAAAAATATACTGTGGGCGCTCTTATTCAAGGGAATTATGGACGAAGAGAAGATTTGGTTATTGACAATATTCCGATTGGAAAATTTATTTCAACCGATGAAATTATAGGAAAATCAGGTCAAAAGAAACAAGGTGGTGTTAATGTAGATGGTTCAATTATAATTGTAGTAGCAACCGATGCACCATTGTTACCTGATCAATGTAAGCGTCTGTCAAGGCGTGCTGCTTTGGGTTTGGCAAGATGCGGCAGTTTTGCATCTGATAGTTCAGGTGATATTTTTATTACTTTTTCCACAGCAAATAAACCGCATCAACATGATGACGGAAAAAATATAGCTGAAGTGAAAACGTTAAAACATGATGATATGGATCAATTATTTTTAGCTACTGTTGAGGCAGTTCATGAATCCATAGCCAATGCCCTATGTGCCGCAAAAACCACAAAAGGAATTTTGGGAAGGTCTATGTTTGCTCTTCCACATGACAGACTTAAGGAAATTATAAGGCGTTTTCAGTAATTATTCACTATAATGAAACCTCTGCACAAAATTTTATCTAAAAATAGAAAATTTCATTCTAAAAACAGTTTTTTATTAAAAATTAATAATTGTGCAGAGGTCTCATTATAGTTTAAAACATTATATAATTTTAAAAAATATAATGTTTTAATTGGTAATATAATAAGTGAGATCAAAAACATTGACAAAGCATGCCATTATTAAGAAATTGTAAATATATTTTTATTATTACATTATTATCAATGTAAACTATTATATATTAAAATTTATTTTGTTTGTAAAATTTATCAAATATGGAGGTAAGATATAAGTTTATTATGTTTTAAATATTTGAAATTTTGCTGAGTATGTCCGGCAAAAACTTAAATGAAAGGTTTTTTGGGTAAATTATTTCAAGATTAATTGAATACAGTTTAATTTTTAACCTTAATCGGAGTGGTCTATGAAAAAAATAGTAGCAAAAATTTTAACAATTACAATGCTGATTGGTTTATTTTCCCTAAATCATAATAGTGCAGAAGCCAAAACTGTCTGGAAATTTTTTGCCGGATATGGTTCAACTGAAGGTGCTTGTTCATTTATTTGGCAAGATTTATTTGATGAAGTCGAAAAACAAACCAATGGTGAATTGGTTATTAAACCTTTTTGGGCAGGGCAACACCCCTATAGCGGTACAGATTTATTAAAAGCTTTGCAAGATGGTTCTGCTCAAATTGCAAGTTTTTACGGACCGTTTTTAAGTTCAACAGAACCAATTTTTGAACTTGATGCCATTCCAATGCTTATGCCGTCTGATGCTTTGAAATCATTTAATATTTTAAGAATTTTATGGGGCGATTTCAAAGGTGATGAATCAGGACCGCTTGCCAAAGTTTTGAAAGATAATTGGAATGCAACTCTTGTTCACCTTATTCCTGCATCTCAACAACGTTTATTTACAAATGGTTATGCTTCAAATAAATTAGATAGTTTGAAAGGTCATAAAATTCGCGCAAGCACACCTGCCATTGGTGCTTTTATTGAAGCTTTGGGTGGTACTCCCATCAGCATTGCATGGGGTGAAATTTATACAGCCCTTTCTCAAGGTTTGATTGATGGAACTGTAACAAGTACATTTTTTGCAAACAGCACAGGATTTATGGATATTTGTGATAATATCAACCTATGGGAAATTAGTGGTGCATCAGACGGTTTAATGGTAAGTCGTGATGCTTTGGCTGAATTACCTGAAGATGTCAGAGAAATATTTTTAAAAGTAATGTATGAGTCTGCAACAAAACCTGAAATGGCTGAACTTACAGATAATGCTTTGACAATTGAAAAATTAGCACTTTTAGGTAAAGTTATTAATGCCGTAAGTGAAGAAGACAGAAATGCTGTGGCTAAGAAAGTTCATGAAAAACTTATTCCCGAATGGCGTGCAAGAGTTGGCGAAAATGCAGATTTAGTTCTTGAAATTATTGAAAAAAATAAATAATTTCAGCTTTTAACTTGTTGGCTTGTTGGGAAATCTTGTTTCATGTCAAACAATGTGTAATAAATAGTGATACAGAAAAACAGAAGAAAGATTTATTAATAAAATAAAAAATAATGAAAAATGACAATAAGATGTATAATAACTGTTTTTTATTGTAAATTTTGGACTAAGTAATGTTTTTTATGTATCACGTAATTTCGGATTGAGGGAGAAACTCACTTTTTTTTGTGAAAAAAATGAGTTTTCACCCTCAAGCGTAATTGCTTCCACCTTTTTTTAAAAAACATTTTTTTAATTAACAGTATAACTAAATTAATTTATATTTTACTAAATCTAAAAAATCAAAAACCATATCAAAATTGTGGTTTATGAAAAATAGCATGCTTTATGTATCAACTATTAAAGTTTTTATTATAGTAATTTCAGATGAAATTACTATCGTCGACTGCGATGGCGGGAGACCACTGCGTAGGCATAAGTGCAATCTTATTGCACTGTTAAATACCGGAGCTAGTGTGCTTTCAAAAAGTTGACATTAGTGATGTCAACTTAAAATACTATAGGTTTAGAAATAACCCCCATGGAATTTTAAATAAAAATTTGATCCAAAAAGGACGAATTATGAATAATACTCCTCTTGTTCTATTAAAAAAACTTGATCATATATCAACATTTATTTCAAAAATGGGAATTTATGTATCATCGGCTTTAATTGTTTTTATTACAGTTATTATTTTTGTTAATATAATATTACGATCATTTTTTCAGTATAATTTACCTTTTGCCGAAGAGTGGGCCTCTCTTGCTCTTGTTCCTATTTCATACCTTGGCTTGGGATATACTCTTAGGAAAGATAAGCATATTTCCGCCGATGTTGTAATTCGTACTTTATCTGAAAAGGTTAGATGTATTTGTTTGTTGTTTGTCAGCATTGTGGCATTTATTATTATAACTTTTTATGTTGAGCAAGCTTGGGAGGTATTTTCATACCATTTTCAACGCAATATTACCACAAACGGAATAATGCGTACTCCTTTGTGGATAGCTTCAATTACTATTTTTATTGGATTAGTTATTTTTCTGACAGACATCTTTTTTTGGGTTTTACATTTTATGTTAAAGCTATGTAATAAAAAGGGTTTGAATTTTGGTTAGTCAATTATTTTGCATTCCAAAATAAGAACAAACCCTGTTTTTATGAATGTAAAAAGACTGTATGTCTTTTTGATTGATTTTGAAATCGAAATTAGTGTTTTTTTGATATAGTGGTTTTGTATATTTAATTTATTAAACACTCATAAGAGACCTCTGCACAATTATTAATTTTTAATAAAAATCTGTTTTTAGAATGAAATTTTTTTTTAGATAAATTTTTGTGCAGAGGTTTCCATAAACATAAAATTTGTAATAAAAAATAAATCTGTTTTCATATTTAACTTTCCATGAAAAGCAAAGTTAAGGAGTAAGATGATGGAAGATATGTTCCTGTTAAATACTTTAATTTTATTGGTTTTATTATTTGGATTGATATTGCTTGGCTCTCCGATTTGCTTTGCCTTGCTTGGGGTTGCAGCCTTTTCTTTAAAATACTTGGCAGATGGTATGGAGGGGATTTTAAATGCCCTGTTATTAAATAGTGTAAATAGTTATCCCTTGGTTGCAATACCCTTATTTGTATTTATGGGTGAAATTTTGATCCGAAGTGGTAGCAGTAAACCTTTATTTGATGGAATGCGTTCCATATTGGGCAGGGTTCCCGGTGGATTGGTTCATGCAAATATTTTAAGTTGCGGTATTTTTTCGGCTTGTTCAGGCTCAAGTACAGCAACAACCTTAGCCATAGGCAGTGTTTCCTATCCTGAACTTAGTAAGTCAGGCTATAATAAAAAAATTGTGCTGGGTTCAATTGCCGCGGGTGGTTCTTTGGGAATATTAATTCCCCCGTCTATCATGATGATTATTTATGGTTCACTGACAACAACTTCTGTCGGTAAATTATTTATAGGCGGAATTATTCCCGGACTTTTAATGGCAAGTTTGTTTTGTTTATGGATAGCCATAGCCAGCCGTCTGCATCCTGACTGGTTTCCTAAAATGGAAAAGTCAAAAGAATCATCAAAAACACAATTTAAATACGCGTTTAAATGTTTATGGCCCATTAGTTTGCTGGTTATAATTATTATGGGTAGTATATATGCAGGTTTTGCAACGCCTACGGAATCTGCTGCCATTGGAGTAGTCTTTAGTTTGGCAATAGCTCATTTTATTTATAAGACATTGACCATTAAAGTTATTGTTGAATCTTTACAATCAGCGGCTTTTTTATGTAGTATGATGATGATTTGTGTTGTGGGGGCAAGAGCAATCGGTATGGCACTTTCCATGTTAAGTATTCCGCAAGAACTTTCAACCTATATTATGAGTTTTGGTTTAAATAAATATTTCATTTGGGCCATGTTGGTAGTAGTCTATATGGCTTTGGGTTGTCTTGTTGATGGATTTGATTTATTATTAATTACAACACCGGTATTTTATCCTTTAGTTGTTGTTCAACTTGGTTTTGATCCGGTTTGGTTTGGGGTTACCTTGGTTGTACTTTTGGAGCTATCCTTACTTACTCCGCCTGTGGGTATGAACTTATTTGTTACCCATGGACTTGCAGAAAAAGATGTTAAGTTGATTGATACAATTAAGGGTATTACTCCGTTTTTAATAATTATGCTGATTTGTTTGGTTATTTTAACTGCTTTTCCAAGCTTAATTCTTTTCTTGCCATCAGTTATGATGTAAGGAATTAATGATAAACCTAATAGTAAAATATTATTAAAAATCCTCTGTACAAGGGGTATAATTTCAAAACTCAGATATGTTGATAAATACAATATATCTGAGTTTTTTTTATTTTTGAAAGCAATTTTCACAAGCGGATTGACGTGGGTGGGTAACCATCCAATAAGCCCCATCTTTTCATAACTTTTATTTTTCATTATGCTTC